>JARYMK010000053.1 GCA_029907165.1 Anaerolineae bacterium | reverse complement strand
CTAGGCCCCCAATCAAGCCTATCCCGAAGCATCCCGCCGCCAGCCAGCCGACCCACGCCCAGGGCGGCCGTACCGTGCCCAGCGCGAAGTCCACCGGCAGCAGGAGCAGTTGCTTCAGGCCGGGCGAGCCGTACTTCTGGGCGATCCAGGTCCACCAGCCCTGGCTTTGCTGGGCGGTGATGCCGATGAACCACGGCACGGCCAGGACCAGCAGCGCGGCGTTGGCCGCCAGGTACGCCCATATCGCCTTCCGCCGCTGGGGTTCCAGGATGAACACCAGGGCGACCCAGACGTTGACCGCCGCAACAACGAATATGGCGAACGTGTGGGTATACAGGCCCAGCGCCGCGCACAGGGCGTAGATTCCCCATAGAGCAGGCGCGCGCCGGCCCTGCACGGCCTCCAGCACGGCCCACACGGCGAGCCAGGCGAACAGCCCCGCCAGGACGTACATCCGCGCCTCGCGCGAGTACCAGATGTGAAACGGCGACACCGCCAGCAGCCCCGCCGCCCAGGCCGCAGCCCGCCTGCCGAACAGCCGCCGCGCCACGCCCATGACCACCAGAACCGTTGCAACCCCGAAGATGACCGACAGCAGGCGGATCATGAACTCCGTGTGGCCGAGATTCAGCCAGAAGTGCAGCAGGATGTGGTACACGTTCTTGTCGGTAAAGGCGAACCCACCCGGCCGCAGGAAATTGAGCAGCGACAGGTCCGCGCTGGCGAAGGCGACACTGTACGCCTCGTCAAACCACAGGCTTTCGGCCCCCAGCCGGATGAGGCGCAGGAGCGCGGCCAGCCCCACCAGTTCCACCAGAATCCACCGATCCATCGGGAGAGCCGGTCCCCAGTATGAAATCAGCGCATCACGCCGACGTCCACGCCAATCCGAGAGTTTCAGATGCGCCTCCTACTTCGCGGTCAGGGTGTACAGTGCAACGCCGATAGGCCCGCGAAATTGCTGCTCATCCACAAGCGTGTAGTGCTCGTCCATGTACCGCTTGACCAGGCCCCTGGGGTCGCCATAGTGCCCTACGGACCAGACCAGCCACGCCCGGCGATGCCCCTCAAGCCCAGGCTGCACGCTGGATGCCACCTCATCCGGCGGCAGCGGAACCTTGAACCACGCCCACGCGGGCAGATTCGCCGTGGCGTAGTATCCGAACGGCTTCGCGTTCCATCCTGGGTAGAAGACCGCCACGTCGCCGTCCGCGGCCCGCTCCGACACATACGCCGCCACGCTCCGCCAGTCCTCGGTCTGCAGGATGCTGCCCATTTGTCCCAGGCCGAAGGCCAGCGCCACGACGAGCAGGGCCACCGCGCCGCGCCGCAGCCATGCCCCAGGCAACGCCCTGATGCCCGCCGACGCCAGGAGCAGGTAGCCCGGCAGGAATGTTACCAGGTAGCGGTCGGAGAATAGCGGCTTGACCTGGGACACGAGCCACGCCGTCCCCACCGGCACAACAAAGTACGCCGCGGCAAAGAACACGCCCCGCCCACGACCTGCGTCGCGCGCGCGGATGGCCGTCCACACCGCCCACAGGCTTAGTCCGGCCAGCAGCACATACGCCAGCCACCGCAGCCACACCGGGTACAGCGCCCGGACGCTGCCGACGCTGAACCCCACCAGGAGGTCGGCCAGGGCGCGCAAGCCCGGCGTGCCGCCCCTGGCCACCCATCCACCGCCGCCCGACGTAACCTGAAACCACATCGTCGGAATCCACGGCGCGAACAGCGCCACGCTCGCCAGCACCCCCGCCGCGAACTCGGCCACATGCTGCCAGCGCCGCACGCGCCACGCCTCGTACAGCACGTACACACCCTGGGCCAGGAACACGAACACCGTGTAGTAGTGCGTGTACAGCGCCGCCGCGCTCGCCAAGACGTACCCGATGGCGAACCGCGCTTTGCGCGAGTCCAGATACGCCGCCAGGCACAGGCAGGATAGCAGCGCCCAGAACCCAAGCCACGTGTACATGCGCGCCTGCTGCGAGTACCAGACGTGAATCGGGGCCAGCGCCAGGAGCGCACCCGCAACCAGGCCCGTGCGGCGGTCAAACAGGCGCGCGCCCAGAGCGTACAGCACCACGACGCTCAGCGCGCCGGCGACGGCGGACAAACTCCGCAACGCCGCCTCGCTCTCGCCGAAGACGCGCCAGAAATGCAGCAGCAGGTAGTACAGCGGCGGGTGGATGTCCTTCGCCGTCCATGCGATGACCTCCGGCACCGGCTTGCGGGCCAGGAACAGGCTGGTTGCCTCATCCAGCCACAGGCTCTCCGCCCCGATGCGCCACATTCGTACCGCCAGCGCCAACAGGAACAGGGCTAAAGGTGCGAACCAGGTTGTTTGAGCCGCTCTCTTCGCGGCGGCGGTGAAGGTCTTCAGCATAGCCTCGCGCTACCCCTGCAGGCGGTTCCAAAGACTGTTGGTAACCGTCATCCCGAGGAGCGAAGCGACAAAGCGATCTCCGGGCAGGCGGGAGATTGCTTCGCTTCGCTCGCAATGACGGATGATGACGGGCGACATACAAACCTCCAACAAGGGACGGAACCGAATCTACCCCTGCGGGCGGTTGCCAAAGGACTGGAACGGCGTGGGCTTCCACCACGCCCACTCTACGCAATTGCGGCAGGAAGGCACGTCATCCAGGCGGCGGGCCAGGTGCTTGCGGCGCAGTTCCTGCATGGCCGGGCCGTTCCACGCCTTCATCACGCCGCCCGCCACGTTCCCCAGCGGGTACAGCGCGTCAAAGTCGCGGTCGCAGCAGACCAGCGTGCCATCCCAGTAGATGTGCACGTGGAACCACAGGTTGGGGCAGTGCCACCGCTTGGGGGGCACGTTGGCCTCGGCGGCCCGCAGGCTGGCGATGGCGTCCACCTGATTGCCCCACGAGTCAAAAGGCTTGACGCTGACACGGTACACCCCCGCCTGTCGCCACTGCTTGGTGAACTCCTCCACCTCTGGCAGCGTCGGCTGCATCTCTATGATCTGCACGTTGATCTGGGGATCCGCGCCGGGCACCTGGCGGCGTAGTTCAATGAACCGCTGGATATTGGCCCGTGTCTGTTCAAAATCCCCGCGGCGGCGTATGGCCTCGTAGGTCTCGGCGGACGCGCCGTCCAGACACATGTAGATGGTCCCTAGCCCCGCCTTCAGAATCTCTTTGCTCAGGTCTTCGGTGAGCAGCGTGGCGTTGGTGGAGATTTCGGGGCGGATGCCCTTCTGGCGGGCGTAGGCAATCATGTCGGGCAGTTTCGGATGCAACAGCGGCTCGCCCCAGATATGCAGCGTGGTAACCGGCACGTGGCCCGCCATCTCGTCCACGATTTGCCGGAACAGGTCCCAATCCATGTAGCCCCGCTTGCGCTTCATGGTGCCGATGCCGTTGGGGCACATGATGCAGTTCAGGTTGCAGGCGTTGGTGGACTCCAGATACATACGGTCGGGATAGTAGGGAAGCCGAACCAGCCCGGCCTTGTAGCCCATGTACTTGACCAGGGAAGCCGCCCGCTTGCGCAGTCGGCGGCCTCGCGGAATCCTTATGCCCATGTATGCTTTCCTTCCTTTTGTAGGGATGCGAATCGCTTGAACAGCCCGAGGCGCTTCAGGTAGCGCCCGACCGCGCGGATGGGCTTCACCCGCGAGATGGCCCAGGCCACCGCCCCCAGACGCGGGCCGAACGCCTTCAGGTATCGGCGGCGCTGTCGGCTCTCCTCAAACCGACGCCGCGCAACCAGGGCCAACTTGCCCAGCCGCGAGTCCGACACCTCCGACACGTTCAGGAAGGGCGCGATCTCCTCGGTGTAGGCGTTGTAGTAGTAGGCGCGGGTGAAGTCGGCGTTGTACTGGGTCTCGGGCCGCCTCTTGACCAGTTCATCCCACAGACGCGTGCCCGGGAACGGCGTCGTGATGCTGAACATCGCCTCGTCCAGGTCCAGTTCACAGGCGAAGCGGATGGTCTGCTCCATCGTCTCTTCGGTATCGCCCGGCAGGCCCAGCATGAAGTAGCCCTTGCTGCGGATGCCCGATTCGGCGGTCCACTTCACCGCCTGGCGCACCTGGTCCAGGGCAATATTCTTGCCGGTTCCCGCCAGGATTTCGGGGTTGCCCGATTCAATCCCATAATGGATTTCGCGGCAGCCGGCGCGGTACATCATGGCGAGGCTTTCAGGCGTAACGCGGTCCACGCGCCCCAGGCACTGCCAGCGGATGTCCAGCCCCTCGTCAATGATCATCTGCGAGATGGCCATGAGGCGCTTGGTATTGATGGTGAACAGGTCGTCAATGAAGTAGAAGTTGCGCACGTTGTACTGCTCGCGCAGCAGGCGCAGTTCGTTCACGACGTTTTCGGCGCTGCGCTGGCGGTAGGTGCGCCCGACGATGCCCTTGAAGCAGTAACTGCAATTGAAGGGGCAGCCGCGGCTAGACAGCACGGTGAGCATCCGACTGCCGTCGGGCGCGGCCAGCGGGTACTTGTCCAGTTCCAGCAGGTGGCGGGCCGGCAGTGGCAGCGCATCCAGGTCGGCGATGAGCGGGCGCTCGGGCGTGCGGACCACGTGCCCGTCGCGGGCGTAGGCCAGGCCCCGGATGCCGGAGAAGTCCTCGGCCCTGGCCTCCAGTGCCGCGACCAGTTCCATCAGCGTCTCCTCGCCCTCGCCGTAGACGACGAAGTCCACGCCCGGGTCGGAAGCGACCGCTTCCGGGAAGACGGTGGGATGCGGCCCGCCCAGCACGATGGGCACCGACGGCAGAGCCTGCTTCAGCAGCGCGATGCTCTGGGTTACACTGTGGTAGCCGCCGGTCATCACCGTGAACCCGATGAGGTCGGGGACATAGGCCACCACGTCGGCCACGTCTTCTTCCTGCGAGCGGTGGGGGCGCAGGCCAAAGTCAAAGATGCGCGCCTCGTGCCCGCCTCGCTCCAGCACTGCGCCCAGGTAGGCCAGGCCCAGCGGCGGGTAGTCGGTAACCTTCTCATGCCACTTTGGCGCAATCAGCGCAACTCTCAAACCCTCATCTCCTTTGGATTCGGTTATGTGAGGAAGGGCAGAAGCGTCAGGCGTTGCCGTTCTCTGCGCCCTACGTCGGGCCGCGCGCTCTCCGCCAGCCCCCTGCACAAGTACGTCGGCCCCGAGTGCCGGGAGCCGACGCAGGGAGCGGCCCGTTCGTGATGATAGGTCTCCTTATCCAGATTATACACAACCTTGATGAAAAACGGATGACAAAGCCATTCGGTGCGCATGACAAACTTTTCATGATGAATCGGGCCGCCAGCGAGCGCGGGAGCACCGGGCCTCACTGCCGCGAGGCATCCGAGGGGAGTGTGGTGAAATCCAGGGACAGGTCGCGCCCGCCCTCCAGGCGCTTGGGAAGGATGAACTTGAACACGCTACCCTGCGGCTCCGCGCCCTCCACCCAGATGCGCCCGCGATGGTGCTCCACGATGTGCTTGCAGATGCTGAGGCCCAGCCCCGTGCCGCGGTAGGGGCGGGTCGCGCCGCTGTCCACCTGGTAGAAGCGCTCAAAGATCTTCTCGCGCTCCGACGGGGGGATGCCGATGCCCGTATCCGCCACCGAGATGAGCACGCGGTCGCCCAGGTCTTCGCCGCTGATGACGATGCGGCCACCTGCGGGCGTGAATTTGATGGCGTTGTCCACCAGGTTCGTGAGCACCTGCTCCATGCGGGTCGCGTCCGCCTCCACCGTGGCAAAATCGGCGGGTATCGTCATCTCCAGCGCGATCTGTGCCTCCTGCGCCTGGGGCGAGAGTTTGTCGGCGACCCGTGCCGCGATGTCGGCGAAGGAGACCTCCTCTATCCGCAGGCGAATCTGCCCCGACTCCAGCCGCGAGAATTCCAGCAGTTCGCTGATGAGGTTCTGCAACTGGTCGGTCTGCTCGCGCACCGTGGTCAGGAAATCGCGCTGCAGGTCGTTGATCTTGCCCGTCTTGCCCATGAGGATGATGTCTACGAACCCCTTGATGGAGTGGAGCGGCGTCTTCAACTCGTGGGACACGACGGATAGGAAGTTGGACTTCATCTGTTCCAGTTGCTTTTGGCTGGTTACGTCGCGCAGGACGGTAACGACGCCGCGCGCCTCGCCGGCAGCGCCTGGGATGGTGGTCGCCAGGGCCTGGTAGATCATCTCCGGGTGCTCGCGGGTCATGGGCACGCGAATCTCGCGGATGACCGGCTTGCCTGGGGCCGCCAGCGCCTCGCGCATCACGTCGTGGAGTTCGCGGTGGCCCACGGTCTCCGCCAGGGGCCTGCCGAGGAGCGGGTCTTCTTCCACGCCGAAGATGCGCACGGCAACCGGGTTCATCATCACCAGGTTCAGGTCGGTGTCGGTAACCAGCACGCCGTCGCCGATGCCCTGCAGGACGGCTTCCAACTCGTTGCTCTTCTCCTGCACGCTGCGGTAAATCTGCTCCGTCTGGCGCTTCTCGCGGGCCAGGTCTTCGTACAGGCGCGCCTTCTTCACCGCGATGGCAGCCTGGTCGGCGAACGCTGCCAACAGGTTCAGGTCGTCGGGCGTGAATGCATTGTCCTCTGGGCTGGTGGCGCTGAGCGCGCCGATGGCCTTGCCGTCGGACATCAGGGGCACACTGACGATAGACTGCACCGGCAGTTGTCCCAGCCGAATGTAACGGGAATCTTGGGACACATCGCCGATGAGCACCGGCGCGGCATGGGCAACCACCCACCCGGCGACGCCCTTACCCACCGGGAAGCGCGACCCCCACAGGTTCTGCTGCGGCACGCCCGACGCAGCCAGCGTTACCACCTCGCCCGACGCCTCATCCAGCAGGGCGATGGAGCAGCGCGTGCCCCGGAGCACCTGCGATGCGTTGGCCACAATCATCGCCAGCAGCGACTCCAGCGCCACCGCCGAGTTGATGGTCTTGATGCCCTCCTGCAGCGAGCGCAGTTGCATGACCCGGTCGCCCAGGTCTGTCGCCGTGCGCTGGAGCACCGAGGTCTTGCGGCGCAGTTCTTGTCCTTGCTCTTCCAAAGCCAGGTTGAGGCCGCGAATGAGCCGATAGCGGCGCTCCAACAGCCAGGCCACATACAAGGCCGCCAGCACCATGGCGAATAGGATGAGATACCGAAGCACGAAGGCGGGCGACAGCAGGAACAGCAGCGACTGAATCTGCAGGTACACGCTCAGGATGTACAGCGGCCCGTACAGGAACGGTAGGAAGATAAGCCAGTGCACAAACGGATAGCACAGCGCCACTTTCACCGCGAGGACGAAGTAGAGTAGGTAGAGTTCGCTGCCCACGCCGCCCGAATAGGGAATCAGGAACAGCACGGCCAGCGAGTCCACGATGGTGGCCACCGGAACAAGCCACACGGGCATCTTCTCGCGCCACGGGCCGTATACCAGTACCGACATGGTGAACGCGAAGGCCATGAAAACGGCCAGGCCCAGCGCGGCGGCCCGCGGGAATGGGACCTGCTGCGTCGTCCACACGCTGATGCTGCCCACCAGGAACATGCCCCAGCGGAACGGTACGCCGAACCGCCGCTCCAGGCGCAGCAGGCCGTCCTTGCGGTAGTGAATCGTCGGCGGCGGTATGAAGATGGTGGTGGACGCGCTCATGGCGAACCCTCTCTCATCAGCACACCTCTCATCGCGGCGGCAACGTGGGCGTGGCGGTTGGCGCGGACGTGGGGGTGGACGTGGCCATGGGGGCGGTGGGCGTGGCCGTGGGCGCAGGGCGGGTCGGCTCCACGGGGGCCACCGTCGGCGCCGTCGTCGGCGAGAAGGTGTGCGTCGGCGATGGCGCGATTGTTTCGGCGCGCGCCCGCGTGGCCGTCGGCAGCACGGTGGCCATGGCGGTCGGGCTGGGCAGGCGCGTGCGGGTCGGCGTGAGCGTCCGCGTCGGCGAGTGCGTCGGTGTCGGCGACTCGGTAGGCGGCAGTGGCGTGGGCGTGTACGGCGGCGGTACCGTTACTCCCGCGCCGCTCCGAAGCCACGACAGCGACCGCGCCCATACGCCGTTGTCGGTTCCCGCCAGGAGTGTCTCGTTGTCCACCGGGTCCAGGGCCAGGCTGTTGACCCCCAGGCGTCCCATCCCCTCGCGGAAGGGCTCCCAGGTCCGCGCGTAGTTGTTGCTCCAGTAGACACCGTCGGGGTTCGCGCCCAGGAACACCGTGCCGCGCGCCGCGGGGTCCACCAACAGCGCGACGGCGAACCCAGTGCCCAGGCCGACAGACCGACGGTTCCAGGTCTGGCCGCCATCGGTGGTGGCGTACACGCTGGCCCCCGCGGCCATGTACGCTTTGTCGGGTTCCACCGGATCAATGGCAATGGAATTCACCACGCGCTCCAATGACAGGTGCAGCGACAAGGTCCACGTCTGGCCCCTGTCCCGCGAGATGTACACTTCTCCCCGCGACGTTCCCAGCCAGAGTTCACCGGGCTTGCGCGGGTGCACCACAAGCGCCGAGGGCGCGCCTGCGGCAGGCGGGCCATCCAGCCGCTGCCAGGTAACCCCGCCGTCGGCGCTGCGGTAGATGTCTTGGGCGGTGGCGGCGTAGAGCAGCGCCGGGTCTGGCTCAAATGCTATGGCTCGCACGACGTCTTTCCCGAAGTCCGCCCACAAGAAGGCCCACAAACCGGGATACTTCTGAGCGTAGAACCCCGTCGAGTCGGCCCGCTCTCCGAGAACCAGGTAGAGCCGCATCGGCTGGCCCTCCTGCGCCGCCATGCGCACCCGCGGAAGTTGCCCCCATGCCCCGGTGGGCAAGCCCCTGTTGAGCGCTTGCCAGCGCCCGCTCACGAAGTGCCAGATCCCCTGCCCCGACGCGGCGCAGAGGTACCGCGACTCCTCACCACTCCGCAATGCATAGACGGCCTCAACCTTGCTGCTCTCCATGCCAATCGGGCGCCAGGCATTCGCCAGCGAGTCTGCTGGAACGGCCAGCACCAGCAGCAAGGGCGCGAAGAAGACCAGGCAAGCCGCTAGCGCCTGAATCAGTCTCGCCCTGGTTATCGGAACTCGCATACTATCCCCTAGCGCGGTGGCCTCGTAGGCGTAGGCGGCTCCGGTGTCGCCGTCGGAGGCCTTGTAGGCGGGGGAGGAGGTGGCTGGGTAGGTGGCACCGGCGTTGCCGTTGGCGGCACCGGCGTGTTGGTCGGCGCGCGCGTGCGCGTGGGCGTCCGTGTCGGGGTCGTCGTCGGCGTCGGCGTCGCGTAATTGGTCAGGATATCCTCTATCCGCGCCTGCGCCTCGGCCGTGTCCACGCCGACAACGGACTGCGCCTGGCGGTACTGGGCCAGCGCCTCGGTGTAGCGGCCGCCATCCCTGAGCGCATCCCCGCGCGCGATGTACGTCTTGTACAGCCAGTTGGCCGCGTTGCGAATCGGATACTCGCCTTGCGATGTGTACAGTCGGCTGAACCGTGCCTGGGCCAGGTCAAACTCGCCATTGCTGAAAGCCACGAGGCCCGCCAGGTACGATTCGGCGTCGCTCTTGATGGCGGCGGTTTTGCTCTCCTGCGGGTTGATGGTGAGCGCGCTGG
The DNA here is from genome assembly GCA_029907165.1 of Anaerolineae bacterium. Lineage (GTDB taxonomy): Bacteria > Chloroflexota > Anaerolineae > DTLA01 > DTLA01 > DTLA01. Next base: position 9,176 of record JARYMK010000053.1, on the reverse strand, counting down.
ACAGGTGCTGGATGGCGAGCCGGATGTCGGCGGCCCGGCTCGCGGGGTCGTCCAGCAGGCGCTTGGCCTCGTTGACGTAGGACTCAAACAGCATCTTGCGAACCGACTGGGCGTTGTAGGCGGCATCCAGGCTCCGGGTGCGCTCCAGGCGGTCAATGGCTTTGCCCCACTCGCCGCTCTCGTAGTAGGTCTGGCCCTCTTTGTACAAGTCGGCAACGGTCTTGCGCCGCTCCACGAACGACGCCAGGGTGCTCGCGTCGCTGTAGCCGGGGTCTATCTCCAAAATCTTGTTGAGTTCCGCCCAGGCCAAATCCCACTGCTCGTTGGCGATGTACGTCCTCGCGTTCTGGTACAGGATGCTCAGGTTGGCGAGGCGGCGGGCCTTGTCCAGGCCGAACTGTGCGCCCTTGTGATTGGGATCGCGCTCCAGAATCTGCTCGTAAATCTGGATAGCCTCTTCGTAATCCCCCACGGTCATCTTGGCCTGGGCGCGGTTGTAGAGCACGTCAATCGGGTCGGGCTGCTGCGTCTTGAAAATGAGGTAGGCCCCGAAGGCGACGACAAGAAGCACCAGAGGCCAGATGAGCACGCGCCAGTTGAAGCGGACGGGGACGCGGCGCGCCTTGGGCGGCCTCGGCGTTACCTCCCGGACTTCCGGCTCGGCGGCCGCCCCAGCCTGCGCGGTCTCTGCCTCGGCCGCCTGGCCTTCAGGCCCCATGGCCTGGAGTTGGATGAACCAGTCCAGTTCGTCCAGCAGGGCGTCAATCCCAGGACGGTTAGGTTCCAGGGCCTTGAGGCGCACGAAGTACTCCATGGCCCGCTGCCATTCGCGGCGGCGGTAGTGGGCCATCCCCCGTGCGTAGAGCGCCTCTGCGTCCAGTTGCTCGTCGGGATTGGGGTCTCCTTCTACTCCCTGGGCCATCTTGTTCAGGGTATCGTCCATAGCCCCTCCCGACGCCCAGGCGTGCTGAAACATCTCGCAACCTGCATTCTTCTCCCCCCAAGCATTCCAAAACCTCAAACGGCGGCTTTCTTTTCGGCCTCATGCCGCCGGCGCGATACCGTTCAATTGGGCCGGGCTAGTGTCTCGGATCTCCCTCCCCGATGGGAATGTCCGGATACACTTCGGCGGCCCTGTCCTCCGAGAGTTGCAGGGAGCGCACGGTGCGCGTGCCGTCAAAGTTCACCATCGCCACCGGTAGGTAGGCTTTGGGCGACAGCCGCGTGCGCACCTGCACCAAATCCACCAGCGTCCACGTGTTGTACCAGCCCAGCCCCAGGTTCGGATTGTAGTCGTACTCGCGGTTCCAGTTGGCAAACTCCACGGTGATGGTCTGCCCGGCATACGGCGACAGGTCTATCTGGGCATAGCGCCAGCCCAAGTCCCGCAGCACCAGCACCGACGTGATCGGCTCGGTGAAGTTGCCATCCCGCAGGACCAACTGCGGCGAACCGCCCTGTCGCGTGATCGTTACGTCAAACGAGTCGTAGAGCCTGCCGTCGCTTCCCACGACCACGTCATACGTGTAGATATGATACCAGAAACTCAGGACCGGGGTCAACATCTGGCCGGCGGGCGGGACGGTAAACGTCTGGGACATGCACGCCGCACCGACCGGCACGCTGGGCAACGTGTCCATGCGTGTGTAGGCCGGATCGCCCAACCGCGCCACCCATCCCTCCACGCCGCGGTAGTCGGCAGCGCGCACCACGCTGCGGTTGAACGTCGGCGTACAGCCCAGGACCCAGCCGTTGAAATTGCCGGTCTCCAGGTCCCCGTTGACGATAGGCGACACCTGCACCAGAATCTGGGCCGATGGCGGATAGTCGCTCTGGTTGCCGGCCACGTCGCGCGCCCGCGCCCGGAATCCGTAGGTGTGCCCGCGCTGGCCCACATACGGGGCCGAGGTCTGGTCGGTGTTGGTGAGCCAGTCCACCCATGCGCCGGTCAGCCCGTCGGCCACCTGGATATCGTAGCGCGCCATCCCCGAGCCGGGCGCCGGGTCTACACCCCTCCACGAGACGGTGAATGACGTGCTTGTCTGGAACGAGCCGGGCGGGATAAATGCCACGATGGGGGCTGTGCGGTCAATCCGGAAGGAGACCGTGATGACGCCCGACTCGTTGCCGGCCACGTCCGTCGCCTTGTAGGCTACCGTGTGATCGCCATCCGTGCTCACGGCGATGGAATTGCCCACCTGCCAAGAGCCTCCATTCACCCGATAGCGGATGGCTGCCAGGCCCGACAGCGTGTCGGTCGCCGTAAGGGTTACGGTAACCGGCGAGATGTACCAGTTCTCGGAACCCAACGTGCCCGCCAGGGCGTGAGTAACCGTCGGCGGCAGCGCATCCCGCCGGATGGCCTTCGGAAGCCATGCGTAATTCTGATGCCCGACATTGCCCGCCTCGTCTTCTAGCCACACGTACAGGTCATGTTCGCCGTTGGCTGTAACGTTGATGGCGGCGCTTGGCGCGACGATGGCGATGCGCGTGCCGTCGGTCGGGCCTGAAGGCGGACTGTTGAGCTTGTAGTACATGGCCACAATGCCGGAATCATCGGCCGGCACAGGGTTCTTCCAGGTTACGGTGAACGTGCTGCCCCTGGACCACCCGGACGGCGTTACCCGCACGTCCGTCGGGGCGGCGGGTGGCCGATTGTCCACGCGGACGGTCAGCGAGCGCACGGTCTCCACGTTGCCTGCGGCGTCCAACCCCCTGTATTCCACCACGTGCTTGCCCGGCACGCTCACCACCGTTGCCGCTGTAGCCGTGCCAGTCTCTGTAATCCATGCCGAGCCGTTCACACGGTAGGCCACGCCGGCGACGCCGGAAAGGCCAACCTGATCCTGGGACACGAAGGTAACCGTAACCGGCGAGGTGAACCAGCCGTTGTTGCCCAGTACCCCGCCCAAGGAGGCGTTCGTGGTGGGCGGCAGCGGGTCGTACAGGAATGCATTGATGCGCGCCGCGCGGTTCACGAAACTCACGTTCCCCGCCATGTCGCGCAGCCAGACGGTGATGCTGTGCTTGCCTTCGCCCGAGACGGCGATGTCATCTATTCGGGTGCCGCCGGGCACATAGGTGCCGTCGGTGTTGAACAGGGGCTCGGCGTCCAGTTTGTAGTACGCGCCGGCGATGCCCGACGTGTCCGCCGGCGGCGTCCACGAGATGCTGAAACGATTGACGTTCGTCCATGTGGTGGGCGACGGCGTCAGGTCCAGCGGCATGCCGGGCGCGGTGGTATCAATACGCACCGGGCTTGCCACTGGCTCGCCGCGATTGCCCGCCACATCCACGCCGTAGTGCTCCAGGACGTGATCGCCATCGGTGGAGATGCCCACGGTGCTGCCCTTGACCCAGGGGCCGCCGTCCAGGCGGTAGTACACCTCACCAGGTGCGGGGCCCGAGGTGGTATCCGTAACGGAGATGGTAACCCCCACCGACGAGCGGTACCAGCCGTTGTCGCCCACCGCGCCGCTGATCTGGATGCTGCTGGTGGGCGGGATTGTGTCCACGCGCACCGTGCCGGACATGATCTCGCTCTCATTGCCCGCGCGGTCAATGGCGTAGTAGTAGAACGTGAGCGTCCCCTCGCCGCCCACGACAAACGTCTTGCCCGACAGCCATGGGCCTATGGTGCCCATGCGGTAGCGGTATCCTGTGTCATCCACGCCCGACGTGGCGTCCGTCCCGTCCAGGATGACGGTAACCGGCGAGGTGTACCAGCCCGTCGCGCTCAACGTGCCCGACAGTGTGTGCGTTACCGACGGTGCGGCGGTGTCAATGCCCACGGTGTAGGTGTGGGTGGGCTCCACATTACCTGCCATGTCGGTGGAGTAGTAACTGAACGTGTGGACTCCGTCGCCCGACATAAGGAACGACGCCGTGGTGGTCAGCCACGCGCCGCCGTCCACCTGGTAGAACCGCTGGTTCACGCCCGAGAGGCCCGGCTGATCCGTCGCCGTCAACGTGGCCGTTACGGTGCCGCGGAACCAGCCGTTGTCGCCAGCAGGGCCAGCAAGGGCGTGAGTTGTCTGGGGCGGCGTCGCGTCGTACTTGAACATCGCCGGCCACACCAGACGGCGATTGTGGTTCACATTGCCCGCGTTATCCTGCAGCCACAGGTGCAAATCCCATACCCCCTCGGCGGGGACGCTGATGTCCGTAATCGTGTTGGTCGTGCTCACGAAGCGGACCGCGTCGGTAGGCGAAGAGGGCGGCGTGAACTTGTAGTACGCGCCGGCGATACCCGACAGGTCAGGCGCGTTGGTCCACGTTACGGTGAAGACGTTGGTGTTCTTCCAGCCATCATAATACTGTGGCTCAGTCGGCGCGAAGGGCGCGGTGTTGTCCAGGACGAACGTGGCAGGAGTCGGCGGGTCTTTCACGTTGCCTGCCTTGTCCGTCGGCCGCATCTGCACGGTGTAGATGGCTTCCACGGGCGGCGTGAAGGTGTAGCCCCAGGTCTCCGCGCCCGTGGCGCGAAGCCAGACCGGGGAGACTACCCAGGCAGTGCCGGAGAAATACCTGTTGTCCGTATTCCGTTGCAGGGTGAAATCCACAAAGTCCACGCCCGCGCCCGCATCCGCAGCCAATCCGGCGATGGCGCCGGGCCACGTGGCGGTGCGGTAGGCCGCGGAGGTGGCGAGGGTTGCAGTCGGTGGCGTGCTGTCGTAGATGAACTGGCCCGTCCCGTATGTAACTTCGGGGATGCCCGACACGCTCCACGCACGCGACTGCACCGTGTACGTTACGGACTCGGTGGGGCTGAAGGGGTAACTCCAGTTCAGCGTCCCCGTCGCCGTGAGCCACTGGGACGTCAACTGCCAGCCCGTCCCGTTGTAGTACCTGTCGTCCGTGCTGCGCTGCACGGTGATCTCCACTCGCGCGACGCCCGAAACCCCCGCGGACGCCGTGCCCGTGATGGCACCCGTCCACGTGGCCGCGCGGTAGAACCCCGACGTGCCCACGACCGAGTCGGGCTCCTGCAAGTCCAGCGCGAACGAGGCCGTGCTGTATGTGATCTCCGTGTTGCCCGCCTTGTCCACAGCGCGCGAGGTTACGGTGTACACCAAGCCCGAGTCGGGCGCGAATGGATAGGACCAGGTTACCGAGCCGGTGGCGGTGATCCACGTCTGGGCAGCCTGCCAGATGGTGCCGTTCCAGTAGTGCGGCGCGACGGAACGCTGGAGGATGATAGCCACGCCCAGCACGCCCGAGGTGGCGTCGGTGGCCGTGCCGGTGATGGCGCCCGTCCAGGTGAGGCCGTTGTAGTATCCGCTGGTGCCCACCTGCGAATCCGGCGGCTGGAGGTCGTAGCAGAAGGAACTGGTGGCATAGACCGCCTGGACGTTCCCCGCGGCGTCCAACGCGCGCGACCGTACGGTGTAGGTGATGCCATCTGTCGGCGCGAAGGCATACTGCCAGGCGGCCGTACCCGTCGCCGTCAGCCAGACCTCGGTCGGCTGCCAGCCCGTGCCGTTGTAGTACCGGTTGTCGGGCCCCTGGATCGTCAGTTCCACCCGCTGGAGGCCCGCGCCTTCGTCAGAAGCCGTGCCGTCAATCTGCCCCGGCCACGTCTCCAGGCGGTAGAACCCCGACGTGGCGATGGCCGAGACCGGAGAAGCGGCGTCATAGGTGAAGATGGATTGCGAAGGCGTCGCCTGTTCGTTCCCTGCACGGTCGGTGGCCTTGGCGCGCACGGTGTACGTCTCGCCGTGCTGGGGCACAAACGGGTACGACCAGTTGGCCGTGCCGGTCGCGGGCAGCCAGACCTCAATCGCCTGCCAGGCTATGCCGTTCCAGAACGTGTTGTCGGACTTCTTGATGGACAGCACGACGGACTGCAGCCCTGACTCGCCGTCCGCAGCCGTGCCGGTGATGGCCCCGGTCCAAGTCGCCGGGCCGTAGTATCCCGACACGCCCACTGTGGACGTGGGATCGGTCCCGTCATAGGAGAAGGCCGCCGAGCCGAAGGTCGTCTGCATGTTGCCCGCGCGGTCGGTGGCCCTGGACTGCACGGTATAGGTAAGGCCCTGGGTGGGCGTGAATGGGTATGTCCACGCGGTCGTGCCGGAAGTCGTGAGCCACGTGGTGGATGTAATCCAGCCTGCTCCGGTGTAGTACTGGCCATCAGGGCGGCGCAGGGTGATGTGCACGGCATCCACGCCCGAGAAGTCGTCCGACGCCAGGCCTGCGATGGTGCCCGTCCAAGCCGTCTTGCCTAGCAGGCCACTGGTGGCAACCGAGGATGTGGGAACGCCGCTGTCGTAGATGAGCGTGCCCGTGCCGTAGGCGATCTGCTGGTTTCCGGCCAAGTCCTGGGCGCGGGATCGGATCGTGTAGGTACGGCCGTGCTCGGGCATGAACGGGTAGTGCCAGTTTGTCGTGCCGCTCGCCAGGAGCCAGATTTCCGTGGTCTGCCACCAGGAGCCGTTGTAGTAGTATGTGGTACCCCCGTCCTGCCGCTGGATCGTGATGTCCACGCGGGCGACACCTGATTCGGCATCGCTGGCCGTGCCGGTGATGTTGCCGGTCCACGTGAGCGTCCCATAGTAGCCACTGGTCCCAACCGCGGACGTTGGCAGCCCGATGTCCAGCATGAACGTTCCTATTCCGGGGGTGGATTGCTCATTACCCGCCTTGTCCGTGGCGCGGGAGCGGACTTCATAGGTCATCCCGGGTGTGGGCGCGAATGAATAGGACCAGGATTCGGTGCCAGTGGCAAGAAGCCAGACCGCAGTTCCCACCCAGCCGCTGCCATCGTAATACAGGCCATTGTTCAGGCACTTGAGTGTGATCTCCACCTTCTGGACGCCAGAACCGACGTCGCTGGCCGTGCCGGTGATGAACCCTGTCCATGTAGCAGCGCGGTAGAAGCCATTCGTCCCAACGGTGGATGTGGGGGCAGTCTTGTCAAAATAGATGGTTCCCGTGCCCAGCGCCGATTGCACCAGGCCCGCCTGGTCTGTGGCCCGCGACGACACGGTGTACGTTACGGTCTCAGTAGGCACGAAGGAGTAGGCCCAGTTCGTCGTGCCGGTCGCCAGCAGCCACACCGGGGATTCCACCCAGTCGGAGCCGTTGTAGTACCGGTGGTCGTCGCCGCGCCGGACGAGGATGTCCACCCGCGCGACGCCGGACGTGGCGTCCGACGCCGTGCCCGTGATGACAGAGAGCGTCTTGAACCAGCCGTTGGTGGCTACCGAGGACGAGGGCGCGGTAGAATCCACCGCCAGCGGGTAGGCCGGGCTGGTCTCGGTCACGGCCGCGCCGTCCAGGATGCGGAACATGATGAGGTTATTGGCGGCGGAATCGGGTAGGAAAAGGTTGGTAACTGTCATCCGCTTGGTGGTGGTCAGGTCCCCGGAGATGGTCAGACCCGTCTGTCCCCAAGAGAACCATAACACACCGCCATTGGTGGAGTACGAGTACTGCGCCGTCGTCTCCTGCAGGCCGTCTGAATCGGTAACCGACACGCTGGCCGACAAAAGGCTCTGGGTGATCCAGCCCGTGGGCCTGAACTCGTTCCACGTGGCTGCCTCGGCCGCCTGCGGGGGCTTCTCTGGCGATGCAAGGACGTCAGTGAACCCCGCATGGGGGACTACTCCGGCGCGCGCCGATTGACTGCCCAGGGAGAATACTGCGAGCAGGAGAACGCCAGCCAAGCCACATGCGACAGCGACGCGAACGCCCTGCTGTCGTATCCTTCCGAAATCTCTCATCACGCTACCGCTCCGCACTCCGAATACCCGCGGATTCCGCGGGCGCTACGCCTCAAACCGATACCCCAGCCCCCGGACGGTGAGCAAATACTCCGGATTGGCGGGGTCAACCTCTATCTTGTTGCGCAGCCGCCGAACGTACACGGCGACCTGGTTGCTCCCCCCTTCGTAATCGTACCCCCACACTGCCGACAGCAGGAAGTCCTGCGACAGGACCCGGCCCGCGTTTCTGGCCAGGCAGTACAGCAGCCGGAACTCAATGGGCGTGAGGTCAATGGTCTTGCCACGCACCGTGGCCTTGTTCTCCAGCGGGTCCAGGACGAAATCACCCACTGCGAGCCGCCCCTGCGGTTCGCCACCGGCGTAGGCTTCGGTGCGCCGCAGCACAGCCTTCACGCGGGCCAGCAACTCTGCCGGCTCAAACGGCTTGGCCAGATAGTCGTCCGCGCCCAACTCCAGCCCTTGCACTCGGTCTGCCGTCTCGCCCCGCGCCGAGAGGAAGATGATGGGCACCTTCTTCTTGCTGCGGATGCGGCGGCAAACCTCGTGCCCATCCATGTGGGGCATCATCACGTCCAGGATCACCAGGTCAGGCGACTCTTTCTCAACGAGTTCCAGGGCCTTGATTCCGTTGTCGGCCGTGCTTATCGTATAGCCTTCCTCACGCAGAAGGAAGGCGATCATCTTCACGCTGGGGGCATCGTCATCTACTACCAGAACGTGCATTTGCCTTTCCTCCGCGGTCGCAAACACACCCTGAGTTCTGTGCAGACTGCGTGGGGTGAGGTGGGCGACCCCGCAACTGCTTTGTCCTCGCATTATACCACGCCTGACATAACGACGCAACCAGCGCCCGGCCCAGGTTTTGTTTCCAGAGTTCACTGGCAACTGTTATTGCGAGGGCGCGCAGCGCCCGAAGCAATCTCCTCGGTCCAAGATTGCTTCGCTTCGCTCGCAATGACAGAAACGCATGATGTGCGTGCGAGTAAAACTGCGCCCGGTCCTGCCGGCCAAACGGGCATGTGCAATTCGCGGGCCACGTGCTTCCGTACCGGCGGCGAAGGCCCGCTTGTCCTCATCGGCCAAAGATGCTAGAATTGGACGCAGCACGTCTCTACCTAGTCAACGAGGCTGCACAACCCTGGATACGGGGACGGACAACCGCATGCGCGTTACGCTGAAACTAGACCCGCTGTTCCGCTCCAAGATTGGCGCCGAAGGGCCTATCACGCTGGAACTGCCAGACGGGGCCACGGTCGCGGACTGCCTGGCGGCGATGGCGGCCCGCTGGCCCGACCTGGAGCCTATGCTGGCGGCCCCTGCCGTGCCCTACTCGCTGTTCGTGAACAGTCGTATCGTGCCGCGGGGACGGCGGGCGTCGTTCACGCTCAAGGATGGGGACACGCTGTACCTGTTTGAGCCGGTGGCGGGGGGATAGCCGCCGCACGCGAT
>JARYMK010000052.1 GCA_029907165.1 Anaerolineae bacterium | reverse complement strand
TAGCCAAGGCGGCGGGCTGTGCGCCTTTCTCTGACAGTCTCACGGTAGGTTCCTCCCGAATCCAGGGTGTTGCCTGTGTAGTGGACAAACACGTCTTCCAGGGTGGCGCCGTTGCCGCCGATGGACGCCTTGAGTTCGGCGGGCGTCCCGATGGCGGCGATGCGCCCCAGGTGCATGATGGCGACGCGGTCGCATAGGCGGTCGGCCTCCTCCATCAGGTGCGTCGTGAGGAGAATTGTCGTGCCGAATTCTTGCCGCAGTTGCTCCAGATGTCCCCAGATGGCGCGGCGAGCATTGGGGTCCAGGCCGATGGTCGGCTCGTCCAGGAACAGCATCTGCGGATGGTGGATGAGCGACTGGGCGATTTCCAGGCGGCGGATCATGCCGCCCGAATAGGCGCGCACGAGTTTGTCGGCGCTGTCGGCGAGGCCCACGAAGTCCAACGCGGCGCGCACGAGCCTCTCCTGTTCCGCGCGCGGAACGTCGTATAACTTGGCGATGATGAGCAGGTTCTCGTAGCCGGTCAGCGTGCCGTCGGCCGAGATCATCTGCGGGACGTAGCCGATGACGCGGCGGACGGCGGCAGGCTGGCGGATGATGTCGTACCCGGCGACGCTCGCCCCGCCTGATGTGGGCGGCAGGAGCGTGGTCAGCATCTTGATGGTCGTCGTCTTGCCCGCGCCGTTGGGCCCCAGGAGCCCGAACATCTCGCCAGGCTCAATGCTCAGGTTCAGCGCGTCCACGGCGGTGAGCGTGCCGAAGCGGCGGGTCAGCGAGTGAGTTTCCAGAATGGGCATGGCTTCCTCCGAGATCAGCGGGCAGCGGCGCCGAAGAGAGCACGGAGGGCCTGCATCCCCTCCAGAACGGCGGCGCGGCCCTCGTCGTTCAGTTGCGCCAGCGACCGGGCGAGGTGATCCTGCGTGGCCTGCGCCGCCGACTCCAGGATGGCAGCGCCCGGCGGCGTTACGACGAGCATGACGCGGCGGCGGTCCTCGGGGCTAACCTGGCGCGCCACAAGCCCCCGCGCCACCAGGCCGTCCACCAGTTTGGACGCAGAGGGCGGGGTCAGGCCCAAATGGTCGGACACGGCCGACAGGGACGCGCCCGGGTTGCGCTTGAGGAACAGAAGCGTGCAGAACTGCGGCACCGACAGGTCAGGCGTGCGGTGGCTGCGCATCTCGGCGCGGATGGCGCGCATCACCAGCGGGATCACGTCCAGCACCTCGCGGGCGCACTCTTCAGGCGACGGTCGCATATTCGTTAGCCTTTCTCATTGTTAGATAATCTAATTATATGTGCGACGAGGGTCGGCGTCAAATGGCACATGCGGTGGTGTTCGGTTCCGAAGTAAACACGGGCGCGCCATGAACCCAGGTGCGGGGCATCACGTTCATTCGCGTAGATTCGCGGTTTCTCTCCACGTTTGGGCCTGATCCCCGTGCCCTGTCCCTGGAATCCCGGTCCTGTGAATTCGCGCCGACGCACGGCATCCGGAGGCACATCCTCTCGGCTCAAGCGCCACAATAAGTTGTAACAAGTGCTAATTCACTGTAACTAAAACTTGACAATTGTAACGCCGCGGCATACAATTGGGGTGGGAGGCGGATTATGGATACCCTGCTCAGCACGCGCCAGTTGCAGCAATTGCTCCAGGTGGACCGCATCACCATCTACCGCATGCTGGCCGACGGGCGGCTCAAGGGCATCAAAGTCGGCGGGCAATGGCGGTTCTCGCGCCAGGAGATTGAGCGGTGGCTTCAGGAGCAACGCGCGGCGACCGATGCAATCCGCCACGGGCCTGATGCCGAGGCCGCAGCCCCATCCCCGCAACCGCTGCCTCTGTCCTGTGTCCGCGCCATCCAGGACATCTTCGCCGAAGCGCTGGGCGTTGCGTCGGTTACCACCACCGCGGATGGGTCGCCCCTGACTCCCGTCAGCAACTCTTGCGCCTTCTGCCGCCTCGTCCTGGGCACCGAAGAGGGACGTCGGCGATGCGAATCGTCGTGGCGAGAGGCCGGCCTGCGCAGCGGGTCTCCGCGCCTGCTCACCTGCCACGCCGGGCTACGCTACCTGTCGGGACGCATAGAGGTACACGGGCAATTCGTGGCGGCTGTCCACGTGGGCCAGTTCGTAGGTCCCGCCGAGAACCTGCGCGAAGGATGGGTGGACCGGCTGCAGGAACTCGCCGCGGCGACGGGCGTGCCCGCGAAGGACCTTGAGGCGGCGCTGCCCAGCGTGCACGTCCTGACCGAGGAGCGCCAGAAGCAAATGCCCCGCCTGCTCGGGCGCGTGGCGGCTACCTTCTCGGAAATTGGAGAGGAGCGGCTGAACCTGCTGGGGCGGCTTCAGCGCATCGCCGAGATGACGGCGTATCCGTGAGCGATGGGCCTGCGCCTTGGGGGCGCACATTTCGGCTTGGTTGAGAATTCATCTTAAGGAGATGGCATATGAGAACCCTAACCGTGTCGCTGCAACAGGAACTGCGGCAGATGTTCGGCCCCCGCGTCAGTTTTGACGAGATGGAGCGCAAGATTTACAGCCACGATGTTGGCGTCATGCCTAGGCTCATCAAGCCCATCATCGGCAACACCGTGTCCGCGGCCGTAGTCCAGCCCAAGAGCGAGGATGAACTCATCGCGCTCGTGCGCTGGGCCAATCAGCACAAGGTCCCGCTGGTGCCCCGCGCCAAGGCCACCTCGGGCTATGGCGGCGTCCTGCCCGTGAAGGGCGGCGTAACGGTGGACCTGCACCGCTTGCGCAAGATTCTGGAGATAGATGCCCAGGCTCTGACGGTGCGGGTGCGGCCGTCCGTCGTGTGGGGCGACTTGGAGAAGGAACTGGACAAGCAGGGGCTGGCCCTGCGCACGTACCCGTCCAGCGCGCCCTCGTCCACGGTGGGCGGGTGGCTGGCCCAGGGCGGTGTCGGCTACGGGGCCTACGAGTACGGCGCGTTTCGCCAGAACGTGGTCTCGGCGCGGGTGGTGCTGCCCAACGGCGAGGTGCGCGTCTTTGAGGGCGACGATCTGGACCTTATCAGCGACGCCGAAGGCGGCACGGGCTTCATCACCGAGGTTACGTTGCGGGTTCGGAAGGCCGAGCCCGAGCAGGTGTGGGGTGTTCGGTTTGAGTCGGCGGGGGACCTGGCCGCGGCGCTGAAGGAGTTGCGGGAAGCGGGCGTGCCCCTCTGGTCGGTCAGTTTCATCAACCCGACGATGGCCCGCCTGAAGAACCGCCTGCCCCCCAAGTTGGAGCACGGCCATCCCGTCCACGAGCACCGGCCCACGATGCCCGAAGCCTATGTGGCCATTCTTGTGGGCCCTGCGGCCCGATGGCAGGACGCCGAGGCGCGCATCGGTCGCATCGTGGAGGCGCACGGCGGGGCGCTGCTAGACCGCGAGACCACCGAGCACGAATGGGCCGAGCGGTTCAACCTGTTGCACGTGAAGCGGCTGGGGCCTAGCCTGCTGCCGTCGGAGGTGGTCGTGCCGCTGGGCACCCTCGGCCAGGCGCTTCAGGAGATTGAGAGCACGGTGAAACTCCCGCTGGTCATGGAGGGCCTGGTCAACGGCAATGGTGAGGTTACGCTGCTGGGGTTCATCCCCCATGACGAGCGCACTTTCGGCTACAACGTGGCCTTTGGCCTGGCGCTGACCGTCATCAAGATTGCCAAGAAACACGGCGGGCGGCCTTACTCCACAGGCTATTACTTCGCCAACGAGGCCGAGACCGTCCTCGGTGCCGACCGCGTGCGAAAACTGCGGGAATTCAAGAAAGAGGTGGACCCCAACGGAATCATGAATCCAGGCAAGGTGCTGGGCAACGGCGTCATGGGCACGTTCATGGGCCTGGCCCAGACCTTTGAGTCGGTCATCCGCGTGATGGGCAACCAGTTCCGCCGCACGCCCGAAGAGCGCATCGCCGGCCAGGGCAAGCGCGGCGTCCCCGACGATGTGGCCTGGTACGCCTACGCCTGCGCCCAGTGCGGCTACTGCGTGGACGAGTGCGATCAGTACTACGGGCGCGGGTGGGAGTCCGAATCGCCCAGGGGGAAGTGGTACTTCCTGCGCGAGTACATGGAGGGCCGCGCGCAGATGACCCAGGACTGGGTGGACAACTTCCTGGCCTGCACGACGTGCGAGGTCTGCAACGTCAAATGTCCGCTGGAGTTGCCCATTGAGCCAGCGTGGCTACAGATGCGCGGCGAGTTGATCCATAAGGAGGGCCGCCTCACATTCCCGCCGTTTGAGATCATGCGCCAGTCGCTGCGCAAGGAGCGCAACATCTGGGCCAGTTACAGCAAGGATCGCTCGGCGTGGGTGCCCGAGGAGTTGCGGGACAAGATTCGCTGGCGGGCCGACATCGGCTACTTCCCTGGATGCACGGCGTCGTATGTGGAGACGGACGTGGCCCAGGGGACGGCGCGGCTGCTCCTTGCGGCGGGCGTGGAGTTCACATACATGGGCGACGGCGAAGCGTGTTGCGGCCTGCCGATGCTCGTTTCGGGCCAGTGGGACGCCTGGGAGGAGATCATGCGGCACAACATCGCCGGCATGAAGGCCCGCGGCGTGAAGACGGTGGTTACGTCCTGCACAGCGTGCTGGCTCTCGTGGAAGCAGTATTACCCGGAGTGGGCCAAGAAACTGGGCATAGAATACGACTTTGAGGTGCATCACTACTCCGAATTGCTGGCCGAAAGGATCGCCAACGGCCAGATGAAGTTCACCCACGAGGTTCCGCTCAAGGTTACGTGGCACGACTCGTGCCACATGGGCCGCGCCGGTGGCATCTACGAGCCGCCGCGCGAGGTGCTGAAGGCCATCCCGGGCGTGGAGTTCGTGGAGATGGAGCACAACCGCGACAACGCACACTGCTGCGGCGGCGTGCTGAGCCTGCTGGAAAACCCCGAGGCCGCCAAAATCATCGGCGACATGCGGCTGCGAGAAGCGGTGGCCACGGGCGCGCAGGCGCTGGTCGCCTCGTGCCCTTGCTGCGAGGTGCAGTTCCGCGTAACGGCGCGCAAGACGGGTGAGCAGATGCCCATCGTGGACCTGGCGCACCTGGCCGCCGAGGGCCTGGGGATTCAGATTCCCGACCCCACCGACTATGCCATGGAACTGTGGGGGACGTTTGAGGCGATGATTCGCCTGCTGAAGCCGGAGGCGATGGCCGACTTTATGGTGGGCCTCCTGCCGCAGATGATTGACGCCATGCCCGGGCCGTTCCCTGCGGTGATGAAGTGGCTGAAGCGGACGTCGCCCGGCGTGCGGAACGCCATGCTGGCTGTCATGCGGCCCATCATGCCCAAGATGTTCCCGATCCTGATGCCGGGGATGATGCCGAAGGTGATGCCCGACATGCTGGCAGCGGTGGAGAAAGTTGTGCCCATGCCGCCGCATATGAAGGAGCAGATGCCGGAACTGATGCCCGCGGCCATGGACAACCTGATGCCCAAGATGCTGCCGCTCATCATCCCGCATTTCATGCCGAAGATGGAGGCATATCTCAAGGGCGAGTTGCCCGCTGGCGTCTAGGCAGTGCGAGCCGGGGCTGCGGCGGGCACGAATCCATGTGAGCGGTTGCACCCGAACGAAACGGGCGACCGGCGCCGGTCGCCCGTTTCCGATGCCGTCCGCAGCCGTGCTTCCGTGCTCCGGCCTACGCCTGTGTCGACAGGTGTTGCTGCAATGTTTGGCTGTCCTGGCAAGCACCGAAGACTAGCAGGAACCGCGCCCGGTGGTCGGTGGGGTTGCGCCAGCGGTGCGGCAACCGCGCCCGGAACAGCAGCGAGTCGCCCGCGGCCAGGCGGTAAGTAATCCCCGCAATCTGGTATTCCACCTCGCCCTCCAGGCCGTACACGAGTTCGTATCCCTCGTGGCCCATGATCTCGGCACCGCTCCCCGCGCTCGGCTCCAGCGTAACTTCAAACGGCTCCAAAACAGAGTCCCGCAGCCCGGCCCCCAGGCTTTCCAGCACCACGTTGGCATCGCCCGACCGCGCCCGCTCGCCGGCGCGCGAAACGACCACCTCGGCCTGCGGATTCGTCTCCTCAAAGAAGGCCGTGATGGGAACCTGGAGGGCCATCGCCAGTGCATGGAGGGTCGCGATGCTCGGGGACGTCTTGCCGCGCTCAATGAGGCTGATGGCATTGGCCGAAAGGTCGCACCGAGCAGCAAGGGCGCGCAGAGAAAGCCCGCGCTGCTGGCGGAGGGTGTGAATGCGCTCTCCCACGTTCGGAGGGTTCGGATCCATCACCACGGTCTGCCTCTCTAACTTACGGGTACGGGGTGTGCGCGCATTATACTGCGTTTGCCAGATTGCGCAACCGGTGGGCGCCCTGGATTCGGTTTCGCCTCCTGTTGGCAAAGCGCACGCACGCCGTCTGGTTCTACTGGCGCGCTCTCACCCCATCCTCACCGCATCGTTTGCCGATGCGGCTGCCTCGCGCGGCTTTTTCAGGGATACCGCTACCCAGGCTGTAACGAGCGACATGAGCACGGCCGCCGCTGCGAACGGCGCGCGCATTCCCCATGCGGTCGCGACCGAGGCTCCCAACATGGCCCCCAGGGCCGAGCCCGCGCTCCCTGTGGAGTTGCTCATCCCGTAGATGGCCCCCTGCTGCTCCTTGGGGACGGTGCGGGCCAGGGTGGCGTTGGCCGAAACCATCAGCCCGCCCACGGACAACCCCAGGACGAACGCGCCCGCGCCGATGACGGCCAGCGACGGCCTGCGCCAGGTTGCCCACCACGGCCCCGCCCCCGCAGCCCAGCAGGAGAACCCGCGCGCCACGCCTGTCCACGAGCCGCCCGATGACCACCGCCGCCAGCGCCGCGCCGACCGCGTTGGCCCCGTACACCAGGCCGGTGGCCGTGTTCACCAGCGCCGCGTCGCGCTGGAGCGATTCCACCAGCAGGGGCAGCACCGGATTGGGCACCGCGTTGCTCATGGACATGCCGGCCAGGGCCACGATGGCCCCCAGCACGGGCATGCTGTGCGTGATGGTGTGCACACTGGCCCGCAGACCGTTGTTCTGCTTGCCCTGGGGCGGCGTGAACTGCTCGCGGATGAGGAGCACGGACAGCAATCCCCCGCGAACAGCAGGATGCCCGTAACGCCGAAGACCCAGCGATAGCCGAGGTTGTCGGCCACTAAACCCCCAACCAGCGGCCCCACCGAGGCTCCGCCGAACACCGCCATCTGCATCATGCCCAACGCGAACCCCACTTCGCCCGCCGGCGCGATGCTGGCGATGAGCGTCATGAACGCGCTGACCGTGCCCGTGAGCATCCCCTGCAGCAGGCGCAGGATGAACAGTTGCTGCACCGACTGCACGAGCGCCATCGCCCCCAGCACCAGGGCCCCGCCGAACGTGGCGCGCACGACCATGATCTTGCGCCCGTGGCGGTCGGCTAGCACGCCCCAGATGGGCGACATGAGCGCCATGGAGACCGCGCCCGTGGACGCGAGGATGCCCGCCCACAGCGTTACCTGGTGCACGTCGGTAACGCCCAGCGCGCGGATGTAGAACGGGTAGAACGGGCCGACGGCATTGAAGCCGACGATGCACAGGAATTGGGCCACCCATGCGGCGGCCAGGGTGATTTTCCAGTTCCGCATATCGTATCCGTGATCCAAGAGTGCAGATTCTGATGTTGGTGGGATTATACGCTGCGGGTGCAGATATGTCATATTCTGGACGTGCGCTTCACCCCATTTGCCGCGCCGCGCCGACGGGCGTACAATCCGCTCTGCGTGCCTGGGCAACAGGCCCCGAACCGCACATTCCGCCTGAGAGGTGCTTGCGTGAACATCCGTCGCTACGACCCGACCAGAGACCGCGATGCCGTGCTCCGTATCTGGTGGGAAACCGGCTGGCTCAAAGAGGGCAAGGAGCAGGCCGTGGACGCCATCCTGCTGGCCGGCCAGACGCACGTCGCCGACATCCACGGCCAGCCCGAGTGCGCTGTCGCCACCGCGCCCGGTTCCATGCGCTACCTGGGCGAAGACCTGCCGTTCTGCGGGGTGGCCGCCGTGGCCACCAGTTTCGTCGCCCGCAAGCAGGGCCTGGCCCGCCGCGTAACGGCCCACGCCCTGGCCCAGGCTGCCGCCGACGGCGCGCTTGTGGCCGGGCTGGGGATGTTTGACCAGGGGTTCTACGATGCGCTGGGCTTCGGCACGGGCGCATACGAGCGCATCGTCCGCTTCAACCCCGCCAACCTGAAGGTGAGCGTGCGGCCCCGCGTCCCGCGCCGCCTGGGGCTGGACGACGCGCCTGCGATTCACGCCTGCCGCCTGGCGCGGGGCCGGGGACACGGCAGCGTCACTTTCCCACCATTGGGCATGAGTCTGGGCGAGATGATTGAGCACGGCGGGTTCGGCCTGGGCTACGCCGACGGGCCTGACGGCGCGTTGACCCATCATCTGTGGTACGTGCCCACGAACCGCGAGATCGGCCCCTACCGCATCCTGTGGCTCGCCTACCAGACGCCCGCGCAGTTCCTGGAACTCATGGCGCTGGTGCGGAGTTGGGGCGACCAGGTGCTCCTGGTGCAACTGCGCGAACCGCCCGGAATTCAACTTCAAGACCTTCTGGAGCACCCCTTCCGCAGCCGGCGGGCCACCCGCGGCTCGGATATGGAGAACATTATAACGGCCACAGCCTACTATCAGGCGCGCATCTGCGACCTGCCCGGCTGCCTGGCGCGCACGCGCCTGCCCTGGGGCGAGGTTCGGTTCAACCTGCGCCTGTCGGACCCGATAGAGCGATATTTGGGCGCTGGGGCCGGCTGGCGGGGCGTGGGCGGCGAGTACGTGGTAACGCTGGGGCCGACTTCGGGCGCGGAGCGGGGCGCGGATTCCTCGCTGCCGACCCTGACCGCGACGGTCAACGCTTTCACGCGCCTGTGGCTGGGGGTGCGGCCTGCCACCGGCCTGGCGGTTACCGATGCCCTGTCGGGACCCGAGAGCCTGCTGCGCGACCTGGACGCGGTCCTGCGCCTGCCGGAGCCGCACCCCGACTGGGACTTCTAGCCCCGCCATTTGGCCTACTGGCATCGGGCCGAACGGCGCTTCTCCTGGAAGCAGCGTCGGGATATACTGTCTTGTGCATAGACCTTCCCTAACCGTGACCTCCGAGGCCCTCCTCCTCGGAGGTCAATCTATGCCAAAGGAGTGGAGCATGATAGCGAGTCTTCTGATTACCTTCCGCGAGGCGCTGGAAGCCGCACTCGTGGTGGGCATTGTTCTGGGCTATCTGGCCCGCATCGGCCAGACACGGCACAATCGCGTTGTGTATGCGGGCGTCGCGGCGGGCATTGTGGCAAGTGCCCTGGGCGCGTTCCTGTTCGCCACCCTGGCGGGCGGGTTTGAGGGCCGCGCCGAGCAACTGTTTGAGGGCATCACCATGCTCGTGGGCGCAGCACTGCTCACCAGCATGATCCTGTGGATGATGCGCCAGCGGCACATCGCCACTGAACTGGAGATGAAAGTCGCTGCCACCTTGCGCGGGCCAAGTCGCGCCGGGCTGTTCGCCCTCGTCTTCGTCGCCATCCTGCGCGAGGGGATTGAAACCGTGCTATTCCTCGGCGCGGCCAGCCTGGCCTCGCCTGAGAACAACCTGGTGGGTGGACTCGTGGGTCTGGTTGCCGCCGTCGCACTGGGCTACGCTTTGTTCATCGGGTCGCTGAAGGTTAGCGTGCGATCCTTTTTCGCCGTTACAAATGTCCTGCTGATTCTGTTCGCTGCGGGCCTGGTGGGCATGGGCGTGCATGAACTTCAGGAAGCGGGCGTCTTGCCTGCGGTGATAGAACACGTGTGGGACATCAATCCGCCCGCGCCGGACGGAGGACCATACCCTGCCCTGCACGAGAAGGGAGCCGTTGGGAGCATCGCGCGGGGATTGTTCGGCTACAATGGCGACCCATCGCTCCTAGAAGTCATCGCCTACGGGGCGTATCTGGCAATCGCCGCGGTGTTGGGGCGTCGCAGCAATGCCAGACCTTCCGCCCGCAGAGGAACCGCGCCGGCTTAGCGGATCAGCCCGCGTCGGGCGGGGGCAGGTTCAGCGCCGCAAGGAGCCGGGCGCGAACGTCGGGGGGCAGGTCGTCGGGCACGCACCGGCGGTACAACGAAACGGTCTTGCGCAGGCTGTCCAGCAGCGAGCGGCAGTCGGGGCACTCGGACAGGTGCGCTTCCAGTTCGGCGCACGTGCCGGCGTTCAACTCGCCGTCCATGTACTCGCAGATATGATGCAGCAGTTGCTGGCAGTGAGCGTCGTGTCTCATCGTGTCTCCTCGCCCGCGACAAGGTACGGGTACAGGCGGTCGCGCAGGAACATCCGCGCCCGGTGAAGCCGGGACTTGACCGCCGCCACCGTGAGGCCCAGCGCGTCGGCCACCTCTGCCGCGGGCATGTCCTCCACGTCGCGCATCAGGAACACGATGCGCAGCGCCTCGGGCAGCGCGGCGATGGCCTCGGCCATCACCTGGCGCACCTCGCCGCTCAGGGCCGCCTCCTCGGGATCCCAGAACCAGAACCCGCCCGACGGGGCCACCTTCGGCTCCGCGCCGTCCTCGGTCGTCTCGTCCAGCGACGCCGCATCCCTTTGGCGGCGCAGGCGCATCAGGCTGGCGTTGGCCGCGATGCGGTAAATCCACGTCCCCAGCCCTGAATCCCCGCGAAACCCGCCGATGTTCCGGTACACGCTCAGGAACGTCTCCTGCAAGACGTCTTCGGCCTCGGCGGGGTCGCCCAGCATACCCAGGGCCAGCCTGTACACGCGGGGCGAGTAGGCGTCCACGAGTTCGCGGTACGCCTGGGTGTCGCCTTGACGCAGTCTCTGCACGAGCGCCGCTTCGTCGGGCACGGGTTACACTCCTTTGGATGCGCCCCTGAGCGAAAGGATGCAGGCCATAGGATACCACAGAACGGCCGCAGGTCAACTCATGCAAGGCGCACTTTCGGTTCCGTCGTTGGCGAATTGTGCGCACACTATCCGGTTCTGTCATTGCGAGCGAAGCGAAGCAGTGCCTGGCCCTCTCTGCCATGCTGGGTGAAGCGAGGCATCTCGGTTGATGAGATTCTTCGGCGCTCCGCGCCTCAGAATGACGGTCAACCAGGGATTGCGTCGGGCGCTTCGTGCCCTCGCAATGGTGGTTGCCCACAAACCTTGGAACCCAACTGCGTGCCGGCGCGGAACCTTTCGCCTGGCGCTTGCGTCTTGAAAGCAGCCGGGGCGGTTTTGCCCGCGGCAAACACGGATTTTCCGAGGAGGAGTGCGATGAAAACCCCGTGGGTCAACCTGTTGCTGGTCCTCGTCCTGATAAGCCTGGCGGCGTGCGCGCCAAGCAGGCCCGCGCAGGCCCAGGTCGCCCAGTCCGACAAGCCGCGGGTTCAGTCGCCCGCCGTGCCCCCGTCGGACCTGGCGGAACTGGTCGCGGGCAACAGCGCCTTCGCCTTTGACCTGTACCAGGCCATCCGAGAGAAGCCGGGCAACCTGTTCTACTCGCCCTACAGCATCTCCGTGGCGCTGGCCATGACCTACGCCGGCGCGCGCGGAACGACCGAGCGCCAGATGGCCGACGTGCTCCGGTTCACCCTGCCCCAGGATCGCTTGCATCCGGCCTTCAACCTGCTGGACCAGGCGCTGGCCAGCCGCGGCGCCGGGGCCAAGTCCAAGGATGGCAAGCCGTTCCGGCTCAGCGTCGCCAACTCCCTGTGGGGGCAGGCCGGGTACAAGTTCCTGCCCGCCTTCCTGGACACGCTGGCCGAGAACTACGGCGCGGGGCTGCGGCTCGTGGACTTCCACAGCGCGCCTGAAGCCGCCCGCAAGACCATCAATGACTGGGTCAGCGACCAGACCGAAGGCAAGATCAAGGACTTGATTCCCCAAGGCGCGATTGACGCGCTCACGCGCCTGGTGCTTGCCAACGCCATCTACTTCAACGCGGCGTGGATGTATCCCTTTGACAAGGACGCCACCCAGGACGGGCCGTTCTACCTGCTGGACGGGTCCCAGGTTACCGTGCCCATGATGCGCCAGGACAAGCACTTCCGCTATTTCGCGGGCAACGGGGTTCAGGCCGTGGAATTGCCCTACGACGGCGGCGAGGTGTCCATGGTGATCCTGGTTCCGGACAAGGGCAAGTTCCCCGCCTTTGAGCAGTCGCTGACCGCCGACACCGTGGCCGACATCCTGTCCAAGATGGAGACGACCAACGTCAACCTGACCATGCCGAAGTTCAAGTATGACGCCACGCTGAGCCTGGCCGCCACGCTGAAGGCCATGGGCATGCCCGACGCATTCAGCCCAGACGCCGACTTCTCGGGCATGGACGGAACCCGCAACCTGGCCATCACCGACGTGTTCCACAAGGCCTTTGTGGCTGTGGACGAGGCGGGGACAGAGGCTGCCGCAGCGACCGCCGTCGTCATCGGGCTGACAGCCATGCCCGTGAGTCCTGTGGAGTTGACCGTGGACCGCCCGTTCGTGTTCCTCATCCGCGACGTCCAGACGGGGGCCATCCTGTTCGTGGGCCGAGTGCTCAACCCGAGCGCATAGACAGCAAAAGGCGCGGCGTGCCTCACGGGGTGCGCCGCGCGTGTATCTGCCACCGATTGGGGTCAGGCTCGCGCCTGGCCCCATTTCTGTCCCGCGAACCTACGTGCCCACCTCTGCCTTGCGCCGGGGCCGCCGCACGTAGCGTACAACCCGTTCGCGTGTTTCGCAGCGTTTCGCACCGCCCGAGGCACACGCATCCTGTGCGTTCTCTGCGGGCTCTGCGGTGAATCGGCACGCCGCCCGCGGAGACGGAAACGATGCCCACTTTGTCCCCCAGGCGCAAACGTGCTAAAATGGTAAGTTGCGAAACGAACCGCGGCCTTGCCTGGCGGCACGGGCTGCGAAAGGAATGGCTGCATGCCACAAGACAAGATTATCATTCGCGGCGCACGCGAACACAACCTGAAGAACATCAACCTAGAGATTCCACGCGACAAACTCGTGGTCATCACCGGCCTGTCCGGCTCGGGCAAGTCGTCGCTGGCCTTTGACACGCTCTACGCCGAGGGCCAGCGTCGGTACGTGGAATCCCTGTCCGCCTACGCCCGCCAGTTTCTGGGCCAGATGGAAAAGCCCGACGTGGACTACATTGAGGGCCTGTCGCCGGCCATCAGCATTGACCAGCGGGGCGCCAGCCGCAACCCCCGCTCCACCGTCGGCACCACAACCGAAATCTACGACTACCTGCGCCTGCTGTTCGCCCGCATCGGCGTGCCCCATTGCCCCAAGTGCGGCCGCGAAATCTCCCAGCAGACCGTCCAGCAGATCGTGGACGCCATCCTCGCCATGCCCGAAGGCTCCCGCATCCTCATCCTCGCGCCCATGGTCAAGGATCGCAAGGGCGAGCACAAGGGCGTCCTGGAGGAGGCGCGGCGCGGCGGCTTCGTCCGCGTGCGCGTGGACGGCGTCGTCCGAGATTTGGACGAGGAGATTGAACTGGAACGGTACAAGATGCACACCATTGAGGCGGTGGTGGATCGGCTCGTCCTGGCCCGCGACGAGAACGGCCAGAACCCCGACGCGCTCCGCATCACCGACTCGGTGGAAACGGCCCTGCGCGTGGGCGAGGGCGTGGTCATCGTCTCCGACGTTACGGGCGACGAGCCGCGCGACCTGCTGTTCTCCGAGCACTTCGCCTGCGTCCACTGCGGCATCTCGCTGCCGGAGATTGAGCCGCGCACCTTCTCGTTCAACTCGCCGCACGGGGCCTGCCCGGCCTGCACCGGCTTGGGTGTGCAGTTGGAGATTGACCCCGACCTGGTCATCCCCGACAAGGAACGCAGCCTGGATGGTGGGGCTATCGCCCCGTGGCGGCAAACCACCACCGACAACGGGTACTACGCGCAACTGCTGCGGGCCGTCGCCAAGCACTACGGCATCCCGACCAATGTCCCTGTGTCCAAACTGTCGCCGCGCCAGTTGGACATCATCCTGTACGGCCAGCGGTCGGGCGAGACTATCCAGTTCCGCTATAAGAACAGCGACGGGCATGTCCGCACGTACCAGACCACGTTTGAGGGCGTGATCCCCAACCTGGAGCGCAGGTATCGGGAGACGAGTTCCGACTACATCCGCCGCGAGATTGACCGCTACATGGCCCCGCGGCTGTGCCCGGTGTGCAAGGGCAAGCGCCTGAAGCCCGAAAGCCTCGCGGTTACTGTGGATGGCCTGTCCATCGTGGACTTTACGGCGTTCTCGGTAACCCAGGCGCTGGAGTTCTTTGACCGCCTGGAGCGCAAGTTGAGCGAGCGCGAACTGACCATTGCCCGCCAGATTCTGAAGGAGATTCGGGCGCGGCTGCGGTTCATGGTGGACGTGGGGCTGGATTACCTGACGCTGGACCGCGCCACGGCGACCCTGTCGGGCGGCGAGGCCCAGCGCATCCGCCTGGCGACGCAAATCGGTTCGGGCCTGATGGGCGTGCTGTACATCCTGGACGAGCCGAGCATCGGCCTCCACCAGCGGGATAACGCCCGCCTCATCCGCACGCTCAAGGACATGCGCGACATCGGCAACACCGTCATCGTGGTGGAGCACGACGAGGAAACGATACGCTCCGCCGACTACATCGTGGACCTGGGGCCGGGCGCGGGCGAACACGGCGGGCACGTGGTGGTGGCCGGCACGCTGGACGATGTCATGGCGTGCGAGCGGTCTCTCACGGGCCAGTACCTGAAGGGCGTTCGGCGCGTGCCCATGCCCAAGGTGCGGCGGCCCGGACGGGGGCAGTCCCTCGTCATCCGCGGCGCGCGCGAGAACAACCTGAAGGACATCACGGTGGAAATCCCGCTCAACAAGTTCGTCTGCGTAACAGGCGTGTCGGGATCGGGCAAGAGTTCGCTCATTGTGGAAATCCTATACAAGAAACTGGCGCAGGTCTTCTACAGCGCGAAAGACCGGCCCGGCCTCCACGATGAGATAGAGGGGCTGGAGTACATAGACAAGGTCGTGAACATTGACCAGTCGCCCATCGGGCGGACGCCCCGCTCCAACCCGGCCACGTACACCAACGTCTTCACCGCCATCCGCGACCTGTACGCGTCGCTGCCCGAGGCCAAGATGCGCGGGTACGCCCCCGGGCGGTTCTCGTTCAACGTCAAGGGCGGGCGGTGCGAGGCGTGCCGCGGCGACGGCATCATCCGCATTGAGATGCAGTTCCTGCCCGACGTGTACGTGCCGTGCGAGGTGTGCCACGGCAAACGCTACAACCGCGAGGCGCTGGAGATCCGCTACAAGGGCAAGTCCATCGCCGACGTGCTGGACATGACGGTGGACGAGGCGCTGGAGTTCTTCAAGAACCTGCCCAAGATCCGCAACAAACTGAAGACGCTGCACGACGTGGGGCTGGGCTACATTCGGCTGGGGCAGCCGGCCACCACCCTGTCGGGCGGCGAGGCCCAGCGGGTGAAGCTGTCGCGGGAATTGTCGCGCAAGGCGACCGGCCGCACGCTGTACATCCTGGACGAGCCGACCACCGGCCTGCACTTCGCCGACATTGAACGCCTGCTGCGGGTGCTGAGCCTGCTGGTGGACGCGGGCAATAGCGTCATCGTGATTGAGCACAACCTGGACGTCATCAAAACGGCAGACTGGATCATAGACCTGGGCCCTGAGGGCGGCGAGAAGGGCGGCTACGTGGTGGCCCAGGGCACGCCCGAAGAGGTGAGCCGGACGCGCGGCTCCTACACAGGCGAGTTCATTCGGCGCATCCTGGAGCGCGAGGGCGAGGCACGTCGGGTTCCGGTCCCGGCGGGAGGAGAATGAGGATGAGCGATCAGCGGTACGACGTGATTATCGTGGGCGCAGGCCCGGCGGGGATGTTCGCGGCGCTGGAACTGTCGCAGCGCAAGGGGATGCGAATCCTCATGCTGGACAAAGGCCCGGCGCTGGAGAAGCGTACCTGCCCCTCGCGCGTCAATGGCGGCAAGTGCCTGGAGTGCAAGCCGTGCCGCCTGGTGTCGGGCTGGGGCGGCGCGGGGGCTTTCTCAGACGGCAAACTGACCCTGTCGCCCGACGTGGGCGGCCAACTGCCCGATATCCTGGGCCGCGCCACCACCGAGGAACTCATCCGCGAGGTGGACCAGACCTGGGTGCGGTTCGGCGCGCCCGAGCGGGTGTACGGCACGGACCAGGACGTGTACGAGCGGCTGGCCAAGCAGGCGGCGCGCGCAGGGCTGCAACTCGTCTCCGCGCCCATCCGTCACCTGGGGAGCGACCGCGCCCAGAGTGTGGTGCAGGCCATCCGCGACGAACTGGAGCGGCGCGGCGTGGAGATTCGCCTGCGGACCGAGGTGCAGCGGCTCCTCACCGAGAACTCCACGGCCGTCGGCGTGTCCACGAGCAAGGGCGAGGACATCCTGGGGCGCTACGTCATCGTGGCTCCGGGCAGGGAAGGCGCGCCCTGGCTCACCGAGCGGGCCAACGAGTTGCAACTGGGCCTGCAGAACAACCCGGTGGACGTGGGCGTGCGGGTGGAACTCCCTGCCACGGTCATGGCCCCGCTGACCGACCTGGTGTACGAGCCGAAACTCCTGTACTACACCAAAGCCTTTGACGACAAGGTGCGCACCTTCTGCGTCTGCCCCTACGGCGAGGTGGTAACGGAGTACGCGGGCGACGTCATCACCGTC
Source organism: Anaerolineae bacterium (assembly GCA_029907165.1). Lineage (GTDB taxonomy): Bacteria > Chloroflexota > Anaerolineae > DTLA01 > DTLA01 > DTLA01. The sequence goes on along the minus strand of JARYMK010000052.1, from coordinate 2,145 downwards.
AACGGCCACAGTTACGCCGAGCACCGCACGGCCAACACCAACTTCGCGCTCCTGGTGAGCAAGTCGTTCACCGAGCCGTTCAAGGAGCCGATTGCCTACGGCAAGTACATCGCCAGCCTGGCCAATCTGCTGGGCGGCGGCATCATCGTCCAGCGGCTGGGCGACTTGGAGCAGGGGCGACGCTCCACGCCCGAACGGCTCAGCCGCAGCATCGTTACGCCCACGCTGCGCGAGGCCAGCCCGGGGGACTTGGCGCTGGTGCTCCCGCACCGCTACGTCGTGGACATCCTAGAGATGCTGAAGGCTATGGATGACTTCATCCCAGGTGTGTACTCGCGGCACACGCTCCTGTACGGCGTGGAAGTGAAGTTCTACTCGTCCAGGCTGAAGTTGAGCACGAGCCTGGAGACCGCCGTGAAGAACCTGTTTGCCGCGGGCGACGGCGCAGGGATAACGCGGGGGCTGGTGCAGGCGTCGGCATCGGGCGTGTGGGTGGCCCGCGAAATCCTGCGGCGAGGGTGAGATGCCCCTGTACTACGTGTGGAATATCGGCTGCCAGATGAACGCCGCCGACGCCCGCCGCATGGAGGAGGGTCTGGAGGCGATGGGCTTCCGCCGCGCCCCGCAGATTGAGCAGGCGGACGTCATCGTGCTCAACACGTGCGTGGTGCGCCAGAGCGCCGAAGACCGCGTGTGGGGGCGGCTCCATTCGCTGAAGCCTGTGAAGCGGCGCAACCCGACGGCGTTCCTGGCGCTCATGGGCTGTGCCGTGGGCGACCCGAAGGCGCTGGCCGAGCAGTTCCCCTACGTGGACGCCTTCATCCGCCCGTCGGATGTGGAGGGCCTGCTGCGGGCGGTGGAGCAGAGCGGCCTCACGCCTGCCGCACCCGCCCCCTGTCATTCTGAGCGAAGCGAAGAGTCTCGGACTCTGCCGCAACCTGCGCCCCTGTCTGAGCCCTGCCCTTCCGATGAGGGCGAAGAATCCGGCGCTGCCATTCCGCCCTCGCCGGTGTCGCGCGGCATCACCGCCATCTACGGCTGCAACCGCCTCTGCACGTACTGCATCGTGCGCCTGCGCCGCGGTGGGGAGACCAGCCGCCCCATCGCGGACATCGTGCGCGAAGCCCGCCAGGCCGCCAAGCGGGGCGCGCGGGAAATCGTCCTGCTGGGCCAGAACGTGGACGCCTACGGGCGCGACCTGAACCCGCCGCAGGACTTGGCCGACCTGCTGTACGCCGTCCACGAGGTGGAGGGCATCTATCGCATTCGCTTCCTGACGTCGCATCCGGGCGACCTGTCGCCCCGCGTCATCCAGGCCGTGCGCGATTTGCCCCGGGTCTGCGAGCACTTTGAGTTGCCCGTGCAGTCGGGAGACGACGGTGTGCTGCGGCGCATGGGCCGCACGTACACCGCGGCGGAGTACCGCGCGCTGGTGGCGGCCATCCGCGAGGCCGTGCCCGGCGCGGCCATCGCCACCGATATCATCGTCGGCTTCCCGGGCGAGACGGAGGAGGCATTCCAGAACACCTACCGCCTGCTGGAGGAGACTCGGTTTGACGCGGTGCACGTGGCGGCGTATTCGGTGCGGCCGGGCACGCCCGCCGAGCGCCTGCCCGACGACGTGCCGCCCGGCGAGAAGGAGCGCCGCCGCAAGGCCGTGGACGACCTGCAGAAGCGCATCGTGGGCGAAATCAACCGCGCGCTGGTGGGCCAGACGGTGGAGGTGTTGGTGGAAGGGCAGAAGAAGGGGCGCTGGTTCGGCCGCACCCGCACCAACAAACTGGTGTTCTTTGACAGCCCCGACGACTGGCTGGGCCGCCTGGCGCAGGTGCGCATCACCTGGGCGGGGCCGTGGTCGCTGGTGGGGGAGGTTGCGTCGTAGGACGTGCTGGCGTGTCTGCGCCGCCCCGGTCGCGCGGCGTGCCCCCGCTCCGCCGCCCGAGGCTGAAGCCGTCGGGCTAAATGGACAAAGCCCTGCGGGCTGGCGGGGCGTAGCAGGCTACGCCCCTACACGAGGCGGGGGTTTAGCCCCGCGCGGACGCACCCTCACCCTAGCCCTCTCCCAGGGGGAGAGGGAACGCGCCCGGCCCGCCCCGCCGCCCGATGCTAAAGCATCGGGCTAAAAGGGCAAAGCCCTGCGGGCTC
>JARYMK010000051.1 GCA_029907165.1 Anaerolineae bacterium | reverse complement strand
GACGCCACTCCAGTACCTCGTGCACAATGGAATCCTGGGAAAGGAGGATGTGTCACTAAGGTACTGAACGAGTACACAAGATTGACACGCCCCGCCCCGCATGGTATACTGCGGGCGAAATCGGTGCGGTTGTCCTTACCTCCGCGGGAATTTGCGGCAAAGAGGCCAGTCAATATTGCGAAGGAGGGTTGACAAATGAATATGGATCGCGTCGCCAAGATGATGGAGAAGGTGGGCATCCCTGGCCGTGATGCCTACGACCTCCCATCCAGCCCCAAGCGCTTCCCCGATGGCGCCCACTACCGCATGGAAATCTCCGGCGTAGAGCGGCCCAACGTGTTGGAGGCGCTTGTTGATGAGATGAACCGGCGCAAGATCCCCATCCACCGCGTCATCTCCGTAGTCATGGGTGCCACGCTCCTGGACCGGGCGGAATTGCGCGACTTCGCCCAGATCGCCGCCGAGAACAAACTGGAGGTCATCCTGACGCCCGGGCCGCGCGCCGCGTGGGACGTGGGGCGACAGGTGGTAACCCCCGAAGGTGGCCTGTCGGGCCTCCGCTTCCGCGGCTCCGACCAACTCCGCTACGTCATCACCGACATCCTCACGTGCATTGAAATCGGCTTCCGCGGCTTCCTGGTGATTGACGAGGGCCTCCTGTGGCTCCTGAACGAACTGCGCAAGGCGGGCGAGATTCCCGATGACGTAACGTTCAAGGTCTCCATCTACGCGGGACACGCCTCGGCGGCGGGCGGCAAGGTGCTCCAGTCGCTGGGCGCGGGCACCTTCAACCCCGTGGGCGACCTAAGCCTGCCGCAACTGGCCTCCATCCGCCAGGCGGTGGACATCCCGATGGACCTGCACATCTACCTGGCGGAGTCGTTCGGCGGGTACAACCGCTTCTACGACGGGCCCGAGATGGCGCGGGTCTGCGCGCCCTGCTACTTCAAGATTGAGCCCGGGCCCGCCTGCGCTGCCGGGCCGGGGGCGCTTTACAAGCCGTGGACCAGCCCCCAGGCCCTGGCCGACTTCGCCCGCGAGAAGGTGAAGTACGCCGAGATTATCCACACGCTGATTCAGGAGAACCAGCCCGATCTCATCCTCTCCAAGCAGGGCTGCAAGGGCCTGGCCATCCCGAAGCCGTAGTTGGTTCGCATCGTTCGCGGTGGCGCGTGGGGCACCCAGGTCGCCGGACGGCGGCCTGCGGTATCCCCTGCGCGCCCCGCGAGATTTCATATCGGAGGTTCCCGAATGCCTGCAAAACTGCCGTGGTTGCGGGGCGTCTTCCCCGCGTTGGTAACGCCTTTCACCAAAGATGAGGAGGTGGACGAGCCGGCGCTGCGCGCGCTGGTGCGCCACCTGCTGCCCCATGTGGACGGGTTTGTCCCCTGCGGCACCACCGGCGAGTTCCCGTACATGACCCCCGACGAGCAGAAGCGCGTCATCTCCATCGTCGTGGATGAGGTGGCGGGGCGCAAGCCCATCATCGCCGGAACCGGGGCCGCTGGGACGAAGGAGACCATCCTCCTGGCTCGCAACGCGAAGGAAGCCGGGGCCAACGCCTGCCTGGTGGTTACGCCGTTCTTCCTGCACCCGTCCGACAAGGGCATCTATCAGCACTTCTACGACGTGGCGATGGCGGTGGACATCCCCATCCTGCTGTACAACATCCCGCAGGTGGTGGACGCCTACCTGCCGCGCAACGTGGTAGAGGACCTGTCGGACATCCCCAACATCGTGGGCATCAAGGACTCGTCGGGCAATCTGACCTACACCATGGAGATTCTGGAGATGGTGCAGGGGCGGATTGACGTGTTTATCGGCCACGACGAGGTGGTGCTGCCGGCGCTGGCGGGAGGGTGCACCGGCATGATTTTGGCCAGCGCCAACGTGTACCCCGAAGTGTGGCAGAAGGTCTATGCCGCCGTGCAGGCAGGCCGTATAGAGGAAGCCCGCGCGCTCCAGCGCAGCGTCCAGAAACTGTCGCGCATCTTCTGCCGCTACGGCGGCGGGCTGGCCGTCAAGCAGGCGCTGAACATGATGGGGATTCCGGTGGGTCAGGCGCGGCGTCCGCTCAAAGTCGGCGGCAGCCTGACCCACGAGGACCGCGCCGAAATCCAGTTGGAACTGGAGCGCCTGGGCAAGGTCGCCTCCGACGACAGCGCCTACGCGCCGCCCGACGGCCCTCTGGCCGGGCGGTTCGCCGCGCTGGGCATCTCGGCCGAGCACGTGCAGGCCGCCTCGTTGCGCGTGGGGACTGGGACAGCGGGCGTGGAGCCGGAGAACGTGCAGATAGACCTGGTCGCGGGGCCGAAGGACGGCCTTGTGGGCGAGGCGTTCGCGCTGCAACTCACCTACCCACGCCACGGCTACGAGGCGCTGACCACCATCCTGGAGCCGAACCTCACCGTGCGCCCGTCCACGCTCATCGTTCCGACGGCAGAACTGCGGAACCTGCGCCAGGCCAACATGATCTACGGCCCGACGCAAGCGGCGGTGGCCCGCGCCATCGTGGATGCGCTGGAAGACGGCACGATTCCCAGGTCGGCCATGGACACGCATGTGATGCTGGTGCAGGCCAGCGTACACCCCAAGGCTCTGGATCGCCACGCCCTGTATCATGCGGTGCTGGCCGCGGCGAGCGCCGCCATCCGCCAGGCGTTCGGCGCGTAGGGCAAAGGAGAGACCTATGTCAAAGAAACCTGATTGGTTCAAAGGAATCTTCCCCGCCCTAGTAACGCCCTTCACCAAGGACGACCGGGTGGACGAGGCCGCCTATCGCGAACTTATCCGCTACGTCCTGCCCCATGTCAACGGCATTGTCCCCTGCGGCACGACGGGCGAATTCGTGTACATGCTGGAAGACGAGCGCAAGCGGGCTATTGAGATCGCCCTGGATGAGGTGAACGGGCGCGTGCCGGTGGTCGCGGGCACGGCCTATCCGTCCACCCGCGAGACGGTCAAGATGACGGCGTGGGCCAGGGACGCGGGCGTTACGGCGGTGCTGGTGGCTGCGCCTTACTACCTCAAGCCGTCGTTCAACGAGGTGTACGATCACTACGACGCGCTGAACAAACTGGGCGTGCCGCTTATCCTGTACAATATCCCCCAGTGCGCGGGGACGCACTACCAGTGGTGGACGACCGAGGGCATGGCCTATCTGGAGAACGTCGTGGGCATCAAGGACTCCAGCGGCGACATGCCCTACCTTATGGCGGTGTTTGAAAAGGTGCGCGGCAAGATCGGCATCTTCACCGGCCACGACGAAATCGTGCCCGCCGCGCTGGCGATGGGGGCCGACGGCGCGATCCTGGCCAGCGCCAACGTCATCCCGGACGTGTGGCAGACCATCTATAAGGCCGTCCTATCGGGCGACCTGGCGACGGCGCAGGCCCTGATGGCGCGCATCCAGCGGTTTGTCCGCATTCTGGCGCGACAGGGGCCGACCCAGGCGGTCAAGGAGGCGCTGCAACTGCTGGGGCTCCCCATCGGCGATTCGCGCCACCCCATGATGAAGGGCGACGCCTTCCGCCGCGAGGACTACGAAGAGGTGCGCGGCGTGCTGGAGGAGTTGGGCAAGATTCCGCCGCGCCCCATGACCTATCACTTGTACCCGGGCGGCCCGACGGCGACGAGCCAGTTCCCCAAGCCCCCCGCCGCGCCCAGCGAGGTGCGGGACATGACGCTCCTGGTGGGCGAGGGGTTCGCCGGCCCGCCCTTCTCGGAACTGGCCCACATTGACCTGCTCATCGGCCGCAAAGATGGCCCCGTGGGCAAAGCCATAGAGCGGGCGCTGGCCGAGCCGCGCCCGGGCCACGAACTCCGCATCATCTTTGACCGCCCGAAGACACTGCTGGTGCCGACGGTAACGGTGCGCACCAAGCGCCAGGCCGAGAACGTGTACGAGCACGCGGCGGGCGGCGTGGTCATGGCACTGGAGGCGCTGGTCAAGGATGGCACGCTGCCGTCGGCGCTGCTGGACGACATCGTGCTCATCGCCAACGTATTCGTGCATCCGGGGGCCAGCAACCGATGGCGGGTGCGCATCAACAACTTCAAGGCGATGAAAGCGGCGGTTCGCAAGGCGCTGGAAGGCCGGCCGACGTTTGAGGAACTGGTCGCCGAGAAGCATTCGGCGCGCCATCCGTTCCGCTACGCGCCGTAGGTGGCGGCGAGAGTACGAAGAGGCAACCTTTGCAGGTGGGTATCCTTGTAGGGACGGCCCGGCGGGTCGTCCCTACTTGCTAACATGAGACAGGAGGTTGCGATGTCCACAGTCCGCGTGGCCGCAATCCAAATGAACATCGCCGCGGGCGACCCCGCCGCCAACCGCCGCCGCATGGCCGACCTGGCCCGGCGCGCGTTGGATGGCGGTTCACAACTGGTGCTGTTCCCGGAACTGGCCGCCTGCGGCTACGACCTGCCACGCCTGGACGCGCTGGCAGAGCCGCTGGACGGCGAGACGGCCGAGGCGATGTCGGACCTGGCCGCCCGCTACCGCGCCCACGTGGCCTGGGGCATGGCCGAGCGCGACGACGACCGGTTCTACAACACGCTGGCGCTTGCAGGGCCTGGCGGGAACCTGCTGGCCCGCTACCGCAAGGCGCACCTGATTCCCCTGCTGCGCGAGCCGGACTACTTCACCCCTGGCGGCGATGTCGTGGTCGTGCCGACGGACATCGGTCGCATCGGCCTCGCCATCTGCTACGACCTGCGCTTCCCCAGCCTGTTCCAGCGCATGGCGGCGCTCGGCGTGGAGGTGCTGCTGGTCGCGGCGCAGTGGCCGCAGGTGCGCGCGGAGCACTGGCGCATCCTCACGGCGGCGACGGCCTTGCAGAGCCTGGCGTTCCTCGTGGGGGCTAACGGGGTAGGCCTGTGCTGCGGCGACCCGTTGGCGGGGCGGTCGGTCGTGGCGTCGCCCTGGGGCGAGCGCGTGGCCGAGGCGGGCACCGCGGAGGAAATCCTGTGCGCCGACGTGGATTTGGCCGACGTGGCCGAGGCGCGGCGAAAACTCCCCGTCGCCCAGGGGCAGCGGCCGGAGTTGTACCTGTAGCGGCGTGTTGTCGGAACAGGCCGCCCGCGCTATAATCCCCCGTGTGCGATGCCGCCAAGACTCCGGAGATGAGACGATGGACGTGAACCGCATTCGCGCCGATTTTGAGCCGCTTGCACGCCAGCGCAACGGCAAGCCGCCGATTTACTTTGATAACGGCTGTATGACGCTGCGGCCGAGGGCTGTGATTGACGCCATGTGCGCGTACTACACCCAGTTCCCCGCGTGCGGGGGCGCAGGCCGCAGCCACCACTGGTTCGCCCAGGAGACCAACGAACGCGTGGAGGCGGCGCGGGAAAGCATCCGCCGATTCCTCAACGCGGCCCACGCCGACGAGATTATCTTCACCCGCAACACCACCGAGGGCATCAACCTGGTGGCCCGCGCGTTCCCATTCCAGAAGGGCGACGTGGTCCTTACCACCGACAAGGAGCACAACTCCAACCTGGTCCCCTGGCAGTACATGGCGGCCAAGGCAGGCATTGAGCACCGCGCCATCCCCGTGCGCGCCGACAACACTTTTGATCTGGACGCGCTGGAATCGGCGCTCAAGGACCCGCGGGTGAAACTGGCCGCGTTCGGGCACGTGTCCAACCTGGACGGGGTGGAGATTCCTGCGCAGGAGATCATCCGCATGTGCCACGAGCGCGGCGTGCAGGTGCTGCTGGACGGCGCGCAGAGCGTGCCGCACCAGCGGGTGGATGTGCAGGCGCTGGGGGTGGACTATCTGGCGTTCTCGCTGCACAAGATGTGCGGACCCAGCGGCGTGGGCGCGCTGTACGTCCGCCGCGAGCACTACGCCCGCATGGACAACTTCCTGGTGGGCGGCGACACCATCCGCGACACGTGGGCCGACCGTCCGCCGGAGTTCCTGCCCCCGCCCTACAAGTACGAGGCCGGATTGCAGGACTATGGCGGCCGGATTGGCGCAGGCGCGGCGGTAGAATACCTGGAACGGCTGGACATGCAGGCGATTCACGGGCACGAGGTGGCGCTCAACCGCTGTCTCACTGAGGGCCTGTCGCAGTTTGAGGAGTTGGAGATCATCGGCCCGCCCGAGCCGGAGAAGCGCGGCAGCATCGTCTGCTTCTTCACCAAGAAGCCCGGCCTGGGCCTGCTGGGCGACATGCTGGACGAGCGGAGCAACATCATGGTGCGCTCGGGCATGTTCTGCGTCAACTCGTGGTTCAACGCCCGCCGCATCAGCCGCAACGTTACGGCCGTGCGCGTGTCGCTCTACATGTACAACACGCTGGACGAGTGCAAGGTCTTCCTGGACACCGTGCGCGAAATCCTTGCCGAACCGATGTTTGAGGGGCTGCCCATACTCCCCGTGCGGGAACCGTAACCGCACGGCCAGGTGAACGGATATGTCGGACAAGGTCATCATCCAGAAGTTCCGCGAAATCTTCACCGGCCCCAGCCCGTATCTGGGCAGGCTGCAGGGTGCCACCGTCTGCGCCGATGCCCTGGCGTGCCGCGGCAGCAAAGACCACCTTTACCTGTACGCCCGAATCGTGGGCGATCGGATTGAGGAGGTCAAGTTTGAGTGCGGCATGTGCGACCCTGAGATGTTCGTTACCGCGGACATCGTATGCCGCCTCATCCACGGCCGTCGCGTGAGCGAACTGGCCTACGTGGACTGGCCCACGTTCAGCGCGGCGCTGGGGTTTGAGTCCGAGGACATGCAGGCGCATTTTGAAGGCGCGCGCAGGGTACTGGACGCGCTGGTGGAGCACCACTGGGCGGGCAAGCCCTGCGAGTTCTAGGGGGCCTATGCCCAGGCTCGGCGCGCACATGTCCATCGCGGGCGGGGTGGATCGCGCCATCTTGCGCGGGCACTCCATCGGCTGCGAGGCCATTCAGATTTTCACCAAGAGCAACAACCAGTGGCGGGCCGCGCCGCTCACCGACGACACGTTGGAGCGGTTCCACGCCAACCAGCACGCCACCGGCATCGGCCCCATCGTCGGGCACGACGCCTACCTCATCAACCTGGCCTCGCCCGACCCGTCGCTGTGGCGCAAGTCGGTGGACGCCTTCGTGGACGAGATGGAGCGCGCGGGGCGTATGGGACTTCCGTACCTCGTTACGCACCCGGGGGCGCACACGGGCGCGGGCGAGGACGTCGGTGTGCGCCGCGTGGCCCAGGCCCTGGACGAAATCCACGAGCGCACGGCGCACATCCCGACCATGATTCTGCTGGAGACGACGGCAGGCGCGGGAAGCACGCTTGGAGGCTCGTTTGAGCAATTGGCCGAGATCATCGCCCGGACGCGGCATCCGGAGCGGGTGGGCATCTGCTTTGACACCAGCCACGCCTTCGCCGCAGGGTACGATTTGCGGACGCCGGAGACCTACGCCGCCACGTTTGAGGCCTTTGACCGCATTCTGGGCCTGCACCGTCTGCGCGTGTTCCACCTCAACGACTCCAAGCGCGAACTGGGCAGTCGGGTAGACCGCCACGATCACATCGGCCGGGGATTTCTGGGGTTGGAGGCGTTTCGGCTTCTGCTGAACGACCCCCGCTTCGCCAACCGCCCCATGATTCTGGAGACGCCCAAAGGCCCCGACATGGCCGAGGATGTGGAGAACCTGCGGGTGCTGCGGTCGCTGATGCGCGAACCGCCCCCCGCGCCGGGAGGTCAGGGATGAAGAAGAAGCGGATTCTCAAGCCCGATGGGCGGTACCTGATTCTCTACGAATTCGGTGAAACCGAGCCCCCTGCGGCTGTTGGCTCTGACACCGGCCTGGCGTATAATAGGCCCGAACCCGAAACCATACCAAGGGATAGGAGTAACGTCATGCGGACACCGATCATTGCGGGCAACTGGAAGATGTACAAGACCGTGGACGAATCCGTCGCGCTGGTCAAGGCGATGCGTCCGGCGCTGGAGGCCATCGGCGGGATTGAGACGGTGGTATGCCCGCCGTTCTTGTCGCTGCCCCATGTGGCCGAGGTGCTGCGCGGGTCCACCATCGGCGTGGGCGCGCAGGACATGTTTTGGAAGGACGAGGGGGCCTACACCGGCGAGGTTTCGCCCGTCATGCTGAAGCCCTATTGCCGGTATGTGATTCTGGGTCACTCGGAGCGGCGGCAGTACTTCGGCGAGACCGACGAGACCGTGAACCTGAAGGTGAAGGCGGCGCTGGCGCACGGGCTGGTGCCCATCGTGTGTGTAGGGGAGAACCTGGCGCAGAACGAGGCAGGTCAGACGCAGGAGGTTGTGGAGGCCCAGGTGCGCGGGGCGCTGGCCGGGCTAACTGCCGAGCAGGTGGCGGGTATCGTCATTGCCTACGAGCCGGTGTGGGCCATCGGCACAGGCAAGCCGGCAACCGGCGAGGGGGCCAATGCCACCATCAAGACCGCCGTCCGTCAGACGGTGGCGCATCTGTTCGGCGAGTCGGTCGCCGAGCGCCTTCGGGTGCAGTATGGCGGCAGCGTGAAGCCGGGCAATATCGCCGAGTTCATGAGCCAGTCGGACATTGACGGCGCGCTGGTGGGCGGCGCAAGCCTGAAGGCCGAGGACTTCGTGGAGATCGTGAGACTCTCGGCCCAGGCGAAGGGTCTGATGCGCTAGCGAAGGCAGACGATGCTCGGCCCCTGGACGCCTGTTGCGACGTTCCTTGTCGGCTTCCTGATGGTGCTCTTGCTGACGCGGTGGATCACCCATCACTTGCAGGGGCTGATGTTTCTGCTCGGGGCCGACGAGGAAATCGTGATGTACTTGCAGTTCATTCTGCTGTTCCCGGGCATCCTGGTACACGAGATCGCCCACTGGCTAACGGCGAAACTGCTGGGCGTGTGCACGCTGGACTTCTCGGTGTGGCCCAAGCGCAAGACCAAGGGCAAGGTTCAGTACGGCGCGGTGCGGATTGCCCAGACCGACATCGTGCGCGGTTCGCTAATCGGGCTAGCGCCGTTGGTGCTGGCGAGCGTGCTCATCATCGCCATTGGGCGCTACGCCCTGGGCACGGAGGCCCTGCGCCAGGCAGTGGCATCGGGCCAGTGGAATCTGGTGTGGGGCACGCTGTCCCAGTCCGTGCGCGCCGCAGATTTCTGGCTGTGGATGTACCTCATCTTCGCCATCAGCAACTCCATGTTCCCCAGCGAATCCGACCGAGAGGCGTGGAAGCCGCTGCTCTTCTACGGCGTGGTGGTGGCTGTGCTGCTGTACCTTGTTGGCTGGAAGCCCCCGGTGGAGTCGGTGCAGGCGGCGCTGGCCCGGGCGCTGAACCCGCTCATCTACGCCTTCGCCGTTACGGCGGCGGTGGACGTCTTCTTCGCGGTGGCGATCGGCCTGGTGGAGATTGTAGTGGGCCGACTGCTGGGCAAGCGCATAGTGTACTGAACCCCATGCGCCGTTCTTGCGCCGCAGCCCTCCCGTGGCTATACTGACGGCGTGGGTTCGTGTGGCTCTCAAATGGGGTGGAGACGATGAAACGGTGGGCGTTGGCGGCATTGCTAGGGGTGATCGTGCTCGCGGCGCTGGGTAGCGGGGCGACGCAGGCGCAGCCTCCACAGCCAACGGTGCGCGTGCTCTACGTCAAGGGCATCATTGACCCCGTAACGACGCGCTACGTCCAGCGCGCGCTGGAGCACACCCAGGCATCGCTGTACGTGATCGTGCTGGACACGCCTGGCGGCTCGCTCCAGTCCATGCGCGATATGGTGCAGTTGATTCTGGGGTCGCCTGTGCCGGTAGCCGTGTACGTGTCGCCTCCCGGCGCGCGGGCCGGCTCGGCGGGCACGTTTATCACGCTCGCGGCGCATGTGGCGGCCATGGCGCCTTCCACCAGCATCGGCGCCGCCCACCCAGTGGACGCCACCGGTGGGGACATCCCCGGTGTCCTCGGCGACAAGGTTACCCAGGATGCCGCGGCCCTGGCCCGCTCCCTGGCCGAACGCTACGGCCGCAACGCCCAGTGGGCCGAGGAGTCGGTGATCAAGAGCCTCGCCATCACATCCCAGGAGGCCCTGCGGCTGAACGTGGTGGACCTGCTGGCCGACGACCTGCCGAGCCTCATCGCCGCGCTGGACGGCCGCACGGTCAAGACCGCGGGCGGCGAGGTAACCCTATCCACGCGGGGCGCGGTCCTCGTAGACACGCGCATGACGCCGTTTGAGTCCTTCCTGCACACCCTGGTCAACCCCGACATCGCCTACGTCCTGTGGATCATCGGGATGCTCGCCATCATCATTGAGTTGTACCACCCAGGCGCGGTGCTGCCTGGAATCACCGGCGCGATTTGCCTGGTACTGGCCTTCATCATCTCGGAGAGCCTGCCGCTGAACTGGGGCGGGATCGCCCTCATCGTGCTGGCGCTCATCTTCTTCGCGCTGGACATCAAGGTGTCCGGGTTCGCGCTCAGCGTCGGTGGGGCCGTCGCCCTTGTGCTGGGGTCGCTGATTCTGTTCAGCCCGCTCACACCGCCCTCGCCCACGCTGCCCCGCCTCAACGTGAACCGATGGCTCATCGCGGGGGTTACGGCGGCGACGGCGGCGCTGTTCCTGTTTGCCCTCTCGGCGGGCTTCCGCGCCCAGCGCCTTCGCGTGCCGGTGGGTGTGCAGACGCTCGTGGGCGTGGAAGGCATTGTGCAGGTAGACCTGAACCCGTCGGGCATTGTGCTGGCCGGAAGCGAGTCCTGGTCGGCTGTGGCAGAGGACCCGCCCATTCGCGCGGGCGAGCGGGTCGTGGTTACCGCAGTGGACGGCGTGAAACTTGTCGTCCGGCGGGCGGATGCGCCCCGCGCGTGAGATCGCCATCGGAGGTGCGGCAAGATGACGCAACATCCCTGGCTTGACCCGAAACCGTTCTACTTTCGCGGCGGCCCAGTCGGCTGCCTGCTGATTCACGGGTTCACCGGCTCGCCGCCCGAGATGCGCCCGCTGGGCGAGTATCTGGCCCGCCAGGGCCTCACCGTCTCTGGGCCGCTGCTGGCCGGGCACGGGACGGACTACCACGACCTGGCGAAAACCACATGGCGCGACTGGTACGCCTCGGCGGAGGAGGCCCTCGTGCGCCTTCAGGCCGAGTGCGTGCGGGTGTTCGTCGGCGGGCTGTCCCTCGGCTCCCTGCTGACGCTCCGACTGGCGGCGCTGCATCCCGACATCGCGGGGGTCGTCTTGTACTCCCCAGCCCTCATCGCCAGCGACTGGCGCATGAAGTTCGTGCGACCGTTCCGGTACATCATGCGCTGGAACCGCAAGGAGGAACCGCAGGACGCGGACTTGACCGACCCCGAGGCCCACAAGATGCTGTGGAGTTACGACGTGATTCCCGGCGAGTCGGCTTACCAGGTCTCGCTGATTCAGAAAGAAGCGCGCCGCCTGCTGCCGTCCATTACCACACCGGTGCTCATCTTCCAGAGCAGCCGCGATGCACTCATCCGCCACCACTGCGGGCAGATCGTGCACGACGAGATCGGCTCGGCCGACAAGACGCTCATCGTGCTCCACAACTCCGGCCACTGCCTGACTGTGGACAGCGAGCGCGAATTCGTGTGGCAGAAGACGCACGAGTGGGTCGCCGCCCGGAGCGGAGCCCCCGCGACAGCCCAGGGCCACACGCCCTGACCATGCGCCCGTCCCGCCCTACCACCGAAACCACCCTATGCAAAGAGGTTCGCATGAAGGCCATCGTTACCGCCCGCAAAGGGCCTATTTCACCCGCAGCCTCTGAAGGAGAGGCGCAGGGGTTCCAGACAGGCCGCGTCATCACGATCGCCGTGGGCCACACGGTGCATGACATGTACGCGTCGTTCCTGGCTCCCCTGCTGCCTACGTTTATCACAAACTTGGCCCTGTCCAAGACCGAGGCGGGGCTGCTCATGGTGTTCCTCCAGTGGCCGTCGGTGTTGCAGCCCGTCATCGGCCACCTGGCCGACAAGGTAAACCTGCACATGTTGGTCATCCTCGGCCCAGCCGTAACCGGCATCCTGATGAGCCTACTGGGCATCGCGCCTGCGTATGGGGTCCTGGCGCTGATGCTCACCGTGGCGGGGTTCAGTTCCGCCGCGTTCCATTCGGTAGCGCCTCCGCTGGCCGGGCGGCTGGCTGGCAGGCGACTGGGGCGCGGCATCGGCATCTGGATGGTGGGCGGCGAATTGGGCTACACCATCGGGCCTATCCTGCTCGTTAGCGCGATCCAATTCCTCGGCCTCAGGGGGCTGCCCTGGCTGATGATCATCGGCGTCCTGACCGCGGTGTTCATTGCCTCGCACCTGTCAGCCGCCCAGACCGCGCCCGCGCACAACGTGCGCGTGGGCAGTTGGCGGCAGATTTTGCCGGGGATGAAGCCGCTGCTTCTCCCGCTTATCGGCATCACCCTCCTGCGGTCGCCGATGGTCGCCGCGATCACCACGTTCCTGCCGGTGTTCCTGCGGGACCGCGGGGCGAGCCTGTGGGTTGCGGGCGCGTCGCTGTCCATCCTCCAGGCTGCTGGCGTGGCCGGGGCGCTGGCGGCGGGTTCGGTGAGCGACTCGCTGGGGCGAAAGCAGACGCTGGCGCTCCTGTTCACGACCGCGCCGCTGTGTATGTTCGCCTTCCTGTCCACGCGCGGGCTTGCCCAGGTCGGGATGCTGCTCCTGCTGGGATTCACGTCGCTGTGCGTGCCGACAGTGCTCACCGCGCTGGTGCAGGAGAGTTTCCCCGAACATCGGGCGCTGGCCAATGGGGTCTACGGCTCCATGAACTTCATCATCTACGCGCTGGCGGTTGCCCTGGCCGGCGTTCTCGGCGACTGGATCGGGCTTCGGTGGGCATTCGTTCTCGGCGCGGTTGCGACACTGGCCGCGCTTCCGCTAATCCTGTTTCTGCCCGGCCGGAAATTGCCAGCGACAAGCGAATGAAAGGAAAGAGATGGACAAGTCGGAACGAATCAGGCGGGTCATCCGAGGCGAGAAGGCAGATCGCATCCCCGTTGCCATCTGGCGGCACCTGCCACCCGAAGATGCCACACCGGAAGGTCTGGTGAAGGCGACGGTCCGCTTCGTCCGCCGCTGGGACCTGGACTTTGTGAAAGCGATGTTCAACAACTGGGCGTTTACCCTGGACTGGGGCAACCGCTTCGCGGGCTACGACCGCAGCGAGGGGCATGTGCCCGTGGCCGAGCATGTCGTCAAAGCGCCCACGGATTGGCAGAGCCTGCGCCCCCTTGACCCTATGCGGGGCGCTCTGGGCCACCAGGTGCAGGCGCTGCGGATGCTGCGCGACGAACTGGGGTCTGGGATTCCCATCGTGGCGACGGTGTTCGCACCGCTCACCATCGCGCGGAACCTGGCGGGCGACGCGGTGTATCAGCATGCCATGTCGGCCGGGCCCCACCTGCACGCGGGGCTGAAGGTGATCACCGAGACTGCTGCCGATTTCGCTCAGGCTTGTGTAGAGGCTGGCGCCGATGGCATCTTCCTGGCGGTGCAGGGGGCCACGCGCGACGCGCTGCCGCCCGACGCATTCCGGGAGTTCGGCCTGGCGTATGACTTGCCCGTGTTGGAGCGGGTCGCCGCAAAGACGTGGTTCAACATCCTGCACCTGTGCAAGCCCAACCTGCGGTTTGAGGTAGCGCGGGACTACCCCGTGCAGGCGGTCAACTGGCACGACCGTAGCCCAACCGGGCCAAGCCTGGCGGAGGCGCGAGCGCACTTCTCGGGGGTGCTCATCGGCGGGCTGAACCATGCGCCGGGCGGCGCGTTCCACGGCGGGGTGCCCGAGGAGGCCGTCGCCGAGGCCCGGGACGCCCTCGCGCAGACGGGCGGCGACCGCTTCATCCTGGGCCCGGGCTGCGTCATCCACCTAGGCACGCCCGAGGCGAACATAGATGCCGTACGGGAGTGGGTCGGCTCGTGAAAACCTCTGACTTTGACTACCACCTTCCCCCCGAACTCATCGCGCAGACGCCCGTTGAGCCGCGTGATTCCTCGCGCCTGCTGGTGGTGCGCCGCGACACCGGAACGCTGGAGCACCGCATCTTCCGCGACATCGTGCAGTACCTGCGGGCTGGCGACCTGCTGGTCTGCAACGACAGCCGGGTCATCCCCGCGCGTATCTACGGGCGCAAGGCCGGAACCGGCGGCAAGGTGGAGGTGCTGCTCGTCGCCAAGCGCGGCCCCCAGACGTGGGAGGCGCTGGTGCGCGGGCGAAGAATCCGCGAGGGCGGGACGCTGGTCTTCGGCGAGGCGCTGGAAGCGCGGGTGATCGCTATCACCGAGTCGGGCAGCCGCATCGTGGAGTTCGCCGAGCCGGTGGAGCCACACCTGGAACCCCTCGGCGTCATCCCGCTCCCGCCCTACATCCACGAGCCGCTCCGCGACCCCAACCGCTACCAGACGGTGTACGCGCGGGTGCAAGGCTCCGTCGCCGCGCCCACGGCAGGGCTGCACTTCACGCCCACGCTGCTGGACGCAGTCCTGGCCATGGGGTGCGAGTTGGCGTTCGTTACGCTGCACATCGGCATGGACACCTTCCGCCCCATCGGCGAGGAGCACATTGAGGAGCACCGCATCCATACCGAGTGGTGCGAGGTCAAGCCGGAGGTGGCAGAGCGCGTCCGCGTGGCGAAAGCAGAGGGGCGGCGCGTCATCGCCGTCGGCACCACGGCGGTGCGCGCCCTGGAGACCGCCGCGCAGAGCGGAGTCGCACAGCCCTATTCGGGCCCGACGGGGCTATACATCTATCCGGGGTACACGTTCCGCGCCGTGGACGTGATGATTACCAACTTCCACCTGCCGCGATCCACGCTGTTACTGCTGGTGTCGGCGTTCGCGGGGAAGGAATTGATAGACCGGGCGTACCAGGAGGCCATCCGCGAGCGGTACCGCTTCTACAGTTTCGGCGATGCCATGCTGCTTCTGTGAAAATCACGCGGGCTGGCGGACGGCGACCGGCTGGCGCAACCGCTCTCGGATGGCCTGGACGTGCAGCCGAATCGCGGCGTCGGTCTCCATCAGGTCGCGGATTTTGTCCCGCCCGTGCAGGACGGTCGTGTGGTCGCGCTTGCCCATGAACGCACCGACCTGCGCCAGCGAGAGGTCAGTCTCGGCGCACAGTAGGTACATCACAATCTGGCGGGGCAGGGCGATTTGTTGTCTGCGCGACGCCCCGAGCAGATCCTGGGGGTCAACCCCGAAATAGTCGGCCACAGCCTGCAGGATGGCTTCGGGCGAGGGTCGCCCTTTGCCGGGCAGCATGTCCTTCAGGATGGCCTGCGTGGTCTCCAACGTGGGCGGCTGCTTGAGGGCTTCCCACTGGGCGATGACGCGGTTGAGCGCGCCTTCCAGTTCGCGCACGTTGGTCTCCACAGTCTGGGCGATGAGTTCCAGGACGGGCATCGGGACGCTCCAGGCCCTGACCGCGGCCTTGGCCTGGAGGATGGCGATGCGGGCGGCGAAATCGGGCGGAGCGATTTCCACCACAAGCCCGCCCTCAAATCGCGAGCGCAGGCGTTCGTCCAGGCCCAGCACGTCTCGCGGGGGGCGGTCGCACGCCACCACGATTTGGCGGTTGGCGCTGTGCAGCGCGTTGAACGTGTGGAAGAACTCTTCTTGCGATGCGTCCTTGCCGGCGATGAATTGGACATCGTCCAGCAGGAGCATGTCCACGCTGCGGTACTTGTTGCGGAACTCCTCGGTGGTGCGCGCGCGGATGGCGCAGACCAGGTCATTGGTGAACTGCTCAGACGGGACGTACAGGACGTTCAGCCCGCGCTGGGCCGCGTTGAGGCCGATGGCGTGCAGCAGGTGCGTCTTGCCCAGGCCCACGCCCCCGTAGAGGAACAGCGGATTGTAGGCCATGCCCGGCCGCTCGCTGACCGCCCTGGAGATTTCAAACGGAACGCGGCTGCCCGCGCTCACGACGAAGGACTCAAACGTGTAGCGCGGATTCAAGGCGCACGACTGCCCGTTGGTCTTGTTGCCCCGGGCCGGTGCGTCCTCGGTGGGGTCGTACCCGATGAGGTCTCTGGGAGCGGGCGATTCCACCGGCTTGGCGTCCACGATAAAGCGGACGTCCACCTGGCGGCCCACGATGCGCGTGAGGGTGCGCTTGACGAGGCCCCTCATGCGGTTGTCCAGCCAGTCGCGCGCGTAGGAGTTCCTGGCGCCGATGGTGTACACGCCGTCTTCGGCGGCCACCAGCGTGGTATCTTTCAACCATGCGTCAAAGGTAGACTTCGCTAACTGCAGTTGCAGTTCTCCAAGCGTTGCCTGCCATGCCTCTAGGGGCGTCAGTTTGTCCTGTCGGTCGGATGTATTGGTCATATGGACGCGCTGTGAAGAGAGATGGTTGTGTTCCGATCAAAGGGTACAAGAAACCACAACCCACCGGGCCAGCCTGCCCGCCGAAACTACCATGAGCCCGGAGGGGTCAAAGGAATTCCGTATTCTGTTTTTGGCAAACCACGGGCAAAGAAACTTGTGAAGGAGTTGAACCGGGTAGCGGAGAGGGCGACTTGCCTTCTGATCTTGGGGACGCGAACACCGATGTCCGGCCTTGTACTAGCGCATGCCTGCTGCGGGGTTCGCGCTCACCCGCCAGCATCTCCCTGGAAGGCCCCCGTGCCGCCCATCTCTACGGCCCTTTTATGTTACACCAAGTTGCGGATTTTAGGAAGGGAAAATCGTGTTAAAACTGCGCCCGCACGGAGTTTTAAGAGTGATTATCGTTAAGCACAAGGTGTTGTGTGTCGGGCTGCCCGCGCGCACAATGTATTGCGCCTGGCTTGACGGAAACAGTGCCGTGGGCCATAATAGCGCGCACAACTTGGACAAACGCCGACGCAAGGAGGCATCGTGAGGATCCAGTTCCTCGGCGCGGTGCGCAGCGTAACCGGGGCCAAGCATCGGCTGGAAATCGCGGGGAAATCCATCCTCCTGGATTGTGGCCTGTTTCAGGGGAGACGGCAGGACTTCTTTGACCGGAACCAGCGGTTTGAGTTCAGGCCCGCCGGTGTGGACACGGTGCTGCTGTCCCACGCCCACATTGACCACAGCGGCAACATCCCGACCCTGGTGCGCGAGGGGTTCGCCGTCCACGTGTACGCCACGCCCGCCACCGTGGACCTGTGCAGCGCCATGCTTCGGGATTCGGCTCACGTCCTGGCCGCCGACGTGGCCTACGTCAACAAAAAGCGGGCGCGCAAAGGGGAGCCGCCTCTGAAGCCGCTGTACTCACTGGACGATGCGCTGGCGGCCGTGGAGCACTTCCTCGGCGTGGGCTACAACCGCCCCATTCCCCTCGCCAACGGGGCCACAGCCACCTTCCGCGACGCGGGCCACATCCTGGGCTCCGCTATGGTGGAGATCGCCGTGCGCGAGGATGGCCACACCCGCAAGGTTGTGTACAGCGGCGACCTGGGCCGGCCCAATCTGCCCATCCTGCGCGACCCATATGTCGTGCAGGATGTGGACGCGCTGATTCTGGAGAGCACCTACGGCGACCGCACGCACGAGTCGCCGGCGGACGCCGAGGAGCGACTGCAACGCGTTATTCTGGACACCGTCCGCAGGGGCGGCAAGGTCATCATCCCTGCCTTCGCCGTGGGCCGCACCCAGGAGTTGGTCTATGCCCTGCACCGACTGACCCTGGCCGGCAAACTCCCCGAACTACCTGTCTTTGTGGACAGCCCGTTGGCCGTCAACGTAACGGAGATATTCCGGCTGCATCCCGAATGTTACGACCGCGAAATCAACGCCTTCATTGAGCGCGCCGATGTGGAGGATGCCTTCGGCTTCCGCCGCCTTCGGTATGTCCGGGATGTGGACGAGTCCAAAGCGCTCAACGCGCTGAAGGAACCCGCGGTCATCATCAGCGCGTCGGGCATGTGCGAGGCCGGGCGCATCCTGCACCACCTGAAGAACAACATTGAGGACCCCCGCAACACCATCCTGTTCGTCGGCTACCAGGCCGAGCAGACGCTGGGGCGCAAACTGGTGGACGGCTGGAAGCAAGTCAAGATTTTCGGCGAGGAGTACACGGTGCGCGCCGCGGTGGAGCGCATAGACGGCTACAGCGCCCACGCCGACCGCGACGAACTGCTGGACTACGTGCGATGGGTCCAGCAGACCGGGCTTCGGCGTGTGTTTGTCGTCCACGGCGAGGAGCAATCTTCGCTGTCGCTGGCCGACGCCATCCGGGAACTGGGCGTCCCCGAGGTCCACGTCCCAACGCCCGGCGAGACGGTGGAATTGTGAGCGGGAGGTCGCCGATGGACCTGCTGGTGCGCCACGCGAAAGAGATGGGCATCCCCCTCTCGCCCAAGCAGGTGGAGGCATTTCATACCTACCGTCGCGAACTCCTGGAGTGGAACAAGAAGTTCAACCTCACCGCCATCACCCAGGAGGAGCAGATAGAAGTCCGCCATTTTCTAGATTCGCTTACCTGCCTGGTGGCCATGCGGGAAGTTTGCGGGCCCCCTGGGCGAGAGCGCCGCGCGGGCGAGCGTCTGCGGCTCCTGGACGTGGGCAGCGGCGCGGGCTTTCCGGGCGTCCCGCTGAAGATCGTGTGCCCCCGCTGGCGCGTTGCGCTTCTGGAGGCCACCGGCAAGAAGGTGCGGTTCCTGGAGCACCTACGTGGTGTGCTGGGCCTGGCCGACCTGGAGATTCTCCACGGCCGTGCAGAGGATTTGGCCAAGGACCCCGCGCACCGCGAGCAATACGACTGGGTGATGGCGCGCGCCGTCGCGGAGATGCCCGCCCTGGCCGAACTGACCCTGCCCTTCGCGCGGCTGGGGGGCAAGGTGATCGCGATGAAGGGCGAGACCGCCGAGGCAGAGGTGGCCCAGTCGGGTCGGGCGTTCACCGTCCTAGGCGGGGAGTTGGTGAAGATCGTCAAGATCGCGCTTCCTGGCCTTGTGGAGGAGCGCCGCCTAGTGGTCGTGCGGAAGGCCGCCTGCACGCCCGATGCCTATCCTCGCCGGCCGGGGATTCCCGCCAAGCGCCCGCTGAAGTAGCGCCGCGCTACTCCCCCCAGTCCAGGCCGAAGAGCGCGTC
>JARYMK010000050.1 GCA_029907165.1 Anaerolineae bacterium | reverse complement strand
CAGGAACAGCGGCACGCCGAAGTGGCGGGCGAGGTACTGATACCACTTGACCACCGTGCCGCAGATGTTGTTGGACGCGATGAGCAGGTCAGGGCGCGGCAGGCCGCCCATGGGGGCCTTGTCGGGCGCGAAGACGGAACCGATGGACGTCCGCGCGTAGGAGCACACATCCTGCGACAGCCCCTCGGCCTCTGCGACTTGACATAAATCTGTTGCGGCGCGTTGCGCCCCGCACAGCGCCCCGTAGTTTTCGGGATAGACCGACGCGATGCCCATGGCTTCCAGGATTTCTATCGGGGCGCCGCTGGTAACCCAGGCCAGGGGCCGCACCCGTCCGACCCAGCGGCTACGCAAGTAGTAGGCCGTCATCAGGCGATTCAGGGCGGTGGCGCTTTGCAGTTTGCGATACGGGCGGGTGGTCATGGCGTTCGCCCTCCCAGCATCTCGGCGAAGGCTTGCAGGCGTGTGCGCCACTGGGCGGTGGCTGGCCCTGCGTCGTCCTCCAGGGTGATGTGAGGGATGCCCGCGGCGTCCAGGTCGCGGCGCGCGTCGGCGTAGTCAAAGGCATGAGGGTCGCAGAACTTCTGCAGGTAGAAGATCACGCCATGGGCCTGCCGTTGTCGGGCCAGCGCCACCAACGCCGCGCCGCGCCGCCAATCCTCGCGGTGCTTGGCGGGGCAGGTCGTGCGCCCCAGGGAGCGTGCGGCCAGCGCCTCCAGCGGCGGGGTGTCGGCGCTGACCGGGCCTTCCATGTAGCGGGCGCTGGTGCACAGGTCGTCGCCCGCCAGGTGCAGGCCGACTTCGTCCGCGAGGGCGGGCACGGTCAGGTCATCCAGGATGGCGCCGACCAGGATGGCCCGCGGGCGGCCCGTCATTGGCGGCGCAGCTTCTATGTGCGGGATGAGGCTTTCGGCCAGGGGGATGAACTCCTCGCGCGGCATGGTCTGCGCGGCAAGGGTGGCCGCGTAGAACTCCGCGTTGGTCATGCGGTCGCGCAGGGCGTCCAGGCGGGCGAGGAGCGCGCGGACGCGGTTGCACAGGCCGATGGCAGCACGGATGTCATCGTCGCCGATGGGTTTCCCCGTCAGGCCTTCCAGCGCCGCGCGGAAATCCATCAGTTCGCGGAGCGTGTACTCCATCGCATGGGGGCCGTCCAGGCGGGTGGGCACGTTGACGACCCACGCGAACCCGCCTGCGAAGCGCATCCGCCAGATGTCGGCCAGCGCCTGCATGGTGTCGCACGAGTGGGCGAAGACCGCGCCCGCGAAGCCCGCCAACTCGCCGTCGGCGGCCTGTTCCAGCAGGGAGCGGGCCAGCGGGCAGGCGTAACTCTGCAGGTGCTCGCCCCACGCGCCCGACTGCGAAGGCTGCTTGCGCACGCGCACGGGCGCGAACCCCGCCGCGAGGATCATCTCCTCGGGGACGTAGGAGCAGAACACGGCCATGGGGCGCGCGCGAGGGTATTCGGTGATCCAACGATTGGGCGGCAATGCCGCAGCGATCTTGAATCGGGCGAGGATAGCGTCTTTGTCGGTGTTCATTGTGCCGTGTCCCTCACATCGCTACTGGCCGTGGGTCGGCGGGCGAATCCACGTCTCGCCGAGATCGTCGTACCGCGCGCGCAGGGCCTTGATCTCCTGGCGGCGGGCCATGAACCGCTCGCCCGAAGGCACAACCCAGTCCAGGGTGTGATGGTGGAATCCCGACGGCGTCCAGCGTTCGCTGCGGCAGTCGGCGTCAAAGCGAATGCGAGGTTCGCCCTCGTCCAGAACCAGCCGCCCCTCCTGCCCACAGATGGGACAGACGATGCGCTCGCCCTGGATGTGGAAGTAGTCCGCACCGCACGTCGGGCAGACGGACGGGGGCGGCTCCATTGGCTCGCGCGACACCAGGCGGCGGCCCAGGTCGCGGGCGGAGGCAAGCGCGTCGGGTTGCAGCAGCACCTCGCCTGGGCCGGTGGCGTATGCGCTCATCCAGCCCATTAGCCCCCCGCCCAGCGACATGGCCAGCGTGTTGTAGAACGCGGTGGCAACGCCGCGCCAGGGTTCCAGCCCGCCGACGGTGAGGGTGATGGCCGGCTTGGGGCGCACCTCGGCCCATTCGGGCGGGGACGACCACATCAGGAGCCGATCCAGGATGCGCTTCGCCTGGGCGACGGGGCCGACCAGGTACACCGGCCCCGCGATGAGGAATGCGTCGGCGCGGGCCATCTGATCCAACAGGAACGCCATGTCGTCGGCGAGGGGGCAGGGCTGGCCGCGCAGGGCGCAGACCATGCAGCCCGTGCACTGCTCCACGCGCAGGTCGGTGAGCCGCATGAGGGCCAGGGTCTCGGCTCCGGCCTCGCGTGCGCCGGCCAGGGCCTCCCGCGCCAGGACTTCGCAGTTCCCCCAGGCCCGCGCCGATCCGATGAGCGCCAGGATAGTCGCCATTGGCTTCCCTCCGCAACTGGGTGCTTGGCCATTCGTGCGTTCTGCGCCGCTATCGGCCCAGGATGTGCCTCCGCAGCATGTTGAGCGCGGTGGTTACCACCCACGTGCGCCCGAAGGCGTCGCGCGTGGGCCGCGTGAGAATCTGACAATCGGACGCGGTCGGGCCGGCGAAGGCGATGGCGCTGCCGCCCGGCGCCCCGACGATAGCCAGACCGTAGGTCGCGCCGAGTCGCCGGCGGACGGCCTCGGCAACGCTTTGCGCCGCCAGACATGCGTCGCCGCTTTCGTCCCAGGTCGCGCCGATGGCGCTGACGGCGCGTTCGGACGCCGCGACGATGCCGCCCGCGAATCCCACCACATCCCGCACCGACGCCAGCCGCTGGGTCAATTGGCCGCCGGTTACCGTTTCCAGCACAGCGAGCGTTTCGCCCCGCGCTTGGAGCAATTGCAGCACGACCTCCTCCAGCGTCTGCGCGCCGGTGCCGTAGATGCTATCGCCCAGGCGCTCGCGGATTTTCGCTTCCATGTCGTCCAGCATGCGATCGGCCTCGACTTCGGAGTCGGCCTTGGCCGTGATGCGAACGTCGGTCTGGCCCGGGTGGGCGTTCAGGCCGATGGTGGGGTTGCGGCTCTGCATCAGGTCGGCGATGCGCTGGTCCACCGCGCTCTCGCCGATGGCGCACGTCTTCAGGACGCGGGTTTTGATGACCTCGTGCAGGCCGAACCGCTCCCGCAGGTATGGGATGACGGCGTGCTCCATGAGGTATTCCAGTTCCCGCGGCACGCCGGGCAGCGCAATCACTGCGCCGGTCGGCGTTTCCACGGCGAAGCAGGGGGCTGTGCCCACGGGGTTCTCAATCACCACCGCGCCCGCCGGAATGTACGCCTGCTGGACGTTGTTCTCCGTCATCCGATAGCCGAAACTGCGGAAGCGGGCCTCAATGGCGGCGAGGAGTTCGGGATGCAGGACGAGCGGGCGGCCTGTGGCGCGGGTCACCGCCTGGCGCGTAACGTCGTCCACCGTGGGGCCAAGGCCGCCGGTGATGATGACCAGGTCGGCGCGGCGCATGGCGAGGGAGATGGCCTCCGCCGTCCGCTCCTCGTTGTCGCCGACGGTCGTGCGGTAGTGGACGGTGATGCCAAGCCCGCGCAATTGTCGCGACAGGTAGGCGGCGTTGGTATCCACCAGGTCGCCCAGCAGGAGTTCGGTGCCTGAGGTGATGATTTCCGCGCGCATCAGGAGTCTCCGAGTCGCAGGGTTTCCACGGCCCCCTGTTCCGCGTCCATGAGCAACATGCGGTTGCGCAACGGCTGCCCGCGGCCCGTGAGGATTTTGACAACCTCCTGGATTTCCCACGCGGCGATCATCATGGGCGTGGCGGCGGGGTTGCCCCAAAGCGCCTCGGCGCCGCGCTCGGGCGATTTGCCTTCGGGATACAGGGCGAACAGGCCCGCGTCGCCTGGGAAGATGGTCATCACCTGGCCGATGTAGCCGGCGATGGCTCCATGCACCATGGGCACGCCCAGGCTCTGGGCGACGCGCTGGAGCAGGAACCGCGTGGGCAGGGTGTCCAGCGCGTCCACGATGACCTGCGACCCCGCCAACAGACGGGGCAGCGATTCGGCGTCGGCCCAGACGACGTGGGTGATGGCTTCCACGGCCGGGTTGAGTTGGCGCACGCGCTCGGCGGCAGCGTCGGCCTTGGGCAAGCCCAGGGTGGATTCCCAGCACAGCGCCTGGCGGTTCAGGTTGTTCTCGGCGAAGCGGTCGCCGTCTATGAGGATGAGGCGGCCCACGCCCATGCGCGCCAGCCCCTCCACGATCCAGCCGCCCAGCCCGCCTAGCCCCACGATGCCCACAGTGGCGCGGAGCAGGGCCAGTTGCCCGTCCCAGCCCACCGTGCCCAGGCTGCGCTGGTAGCGCGCCGGCAGGATGCGGCTTTCCACGGCGGCGATCTGCACGTCGCGGCGGGACAGGCCGAACTCGGCGGCCAGGGCCTTTTCGGCGGCGAGGGGCAGGAGGCGAAGGTCACCTTCCTGGATGGCGGATGCCAGGAGTCGGTCTCGCAAGGTGGTTTCGTTCATGATCGCTCTCCGTGGGAACGGCGGTTTTGATGGGGGGATTGTAGCACGGGTGCGGGCTGTGCGGCAAGTTGCGGTCCGGACCCGCGGGGCCTCCGCCCGGTCGGGCTACGGGTGGCCCAGGCTCGGGTCGGCGGGGATGATTTTAGGTGCTACACGTGCTACATGTGCTACTCGCTACACGTGTAGCCTGTAGCACATGTAGCACATGTAGCCCACTACATCACCGGGCAGTTGGCGGCGACTTGGCGGCATAGAGAACCCTGACCTTGCCTGCGAGTATCGTCTGTCTCCGTTCTGCCAGACCCTGGTCGCACAATCTCTCCAGGTGCTTGCGGGCCGTGGGGCGCGCTAGTCCCGCCTCCTTGGCCACGAGTGAGGCGTCTGCCTCTCGGAGCGACTGGAGGATGCCCAGAATCTCCTCTTGCGCGGAGCGGGATGCCACTTCGCGAGCGTCGCCCAGGAGTTGCCAGCAGCCCGTAAGGGAGTCAAACTCCAGGGCCAGTTCCTGCTCGTCCACGTCGCGGCCTGCGATGCGCAAGGTCGCGCCCCGTTCGCCACGCTTTCGGTACAATCCCCATGCGGTGTCCACGACGGCGCTCTTGCCGGTGGAGCCGACGATGTCGTCAATCACATCGGCCGCTGTCGGACCGACCTTGCGGTGGTGATCCACGCACAGGATGCACAGGTCGCGGTTCAGGGCCAGGTCCTGGAGCGCGGCCATGGCGCCGGTGGTGCGACCAAGGTCATTCCAGTCCACGTGGCTGGTGAACGAGCGGGCCAGCGTGTCTATGATGATCAGGCGGGGCTTGTCGCGGGCGGCCACGCGCTGGAGGTCTTCCAGACCGCCAGCCTCGCCATCCAGTGGCAGCCAGTCGGTCTCAAACCGGAGCGAGATGTCTGGTCGGGCACGGAGCATCTCCAGCCGCTTCTTGAGCCTGCGGGGGCTGTCCTCCAGGGCCAGATACAGCACGAAACCTCGCTCCATGGCAATGTCCAGAAAGCGCCCGCCGCTGCCGACGGCAATCGCCAGTTGCAGCGCGAGCCAGGACTTGCCGAGTTTGGGCCGCCCGGCGAGAGAGGCCAGCCCTGCTGGCAGGATGCCGGGCACAATCCAGGTCGGATCGGAAAACTCGGTGGCCAGCAGTTCGTCCACCGTCCAGGATGTGCGCGTGGCGGGGGCTTTTGCCTCCTGCGCGGCCTTCCGCGCCTGGACGTGCTCGGGCGTTCGCTGCCCCAGCAGTTGTCTGCACAGAGCGTCGGGATCAGAGTTTGGGGACATGGCGTCGGCGCGCCCTTCCCCGGCGCTGCTGTTCGTCCAGGAGCACTTGAAGCCGATCCCACAGCCAGTCGGGAGCGTTGTCGTCGTGGGCCAGCGCGTGCTGTACTCGCCACAATTCGCGCCACAGTTCGCGGTCGCTCAGGTCTGCCACGTCCTGGTGGAAGTAGCGGCGATACTGGGTATCCGATCTGAATGGGTTGGGCACCAGGGGCTGCGGCACGCTCCACCTCCTGAAAGTTGATTTCAGGCGAGTATGTCCCGATTCTGGCGTCTTGATAAGTGCAGATATGCGGCGCAGCTCCTGGCCGCTATCCGCCGGGCCGCGGAACGGCGAAGAATCTCGGCAGCGCGCATGCTCCCTATACGGGCGACGCGCGCGCGGCCCGTACAGTCGCATTCGCAAGGTGGCGGGGGATGATGGCGTGGCCGGCTACTGTGGCCAGATCACGCTCAGGCAGGTGGGACCGCCGTCGGCCTTGGCGAACTCGGACAGGTTCACCGGCTGCACCTGCAAGCCCAGTTCCTTGAGCAGGGTCGCGGCCTTGGGGTATCCCGCCGGGATGATGGCCTTTGCGCCGAACACGAGCGCGTCGGCGGTTGGCTCCTCGCCTTCGGGGACGGGAACCCAGTCCAGGCCGATCTCGGCGGCAAGGGGCGCGAGCGCGGCGACGGCGTATAGCCTCCCGTTGCCCAGGTAAGCGGCGCCGGATTTCAGGTGCAGCATGCCGGGGGGCACGGGCACGGCGTGGGCCTCCACGCCGAGTTTGGCGGCGAGTTGCGCGATGCCCTCTTGGTTGGTGCGGTCGCCAAGCCCGACATAGGCCACGTTCTCTACCCACAACACGTCGCCACCGTCCAGCGTACCGGGCGGCTCCACCTGCACGATGTGCAGTCCGTGGGCCTCCAGGGTGGGGCGCAGGGTCTCGCCCTCGCCCTGGCGCGACGGGGCGCCGGATCGGGTGAGCAGCGCTTTGCCGTTGCGCACCACGACGGCGTCCTCCACGAAGCAGCCGTCGGGAAAACCCTCGTCGGGCGGGAGGGTGATGACCTCCAGCCCGATGTTGCGCAGGGCGCGGCAGTAGCCATCGTGCTGGCGGCGAGCCTCGTCCGGGTCAATGCGGGCGGACGTGGAGGATATGGCCTTTACATAACTGTTGCCCGGCGTGCGAGTCAGTGCAATCCAGCGCATGGGTGCCTCCTGCGAGTGTGGTGTGTGTCCGAGATGCTCCTGGGATTCACGGCGCTAACTGAACCAGTAGATAAGCCCCGAGTCAAAGGGCGTGGTCATGTCCGGGTGGTACGGGACGACGCGCACCGTGTACCCGTGCAGGCCGCTGGTGGCAAAATTGACCCTTCCCTCGTAGATGTAGGCCGAATCCTGTTTCTCCGTCAGTTCCATCGGCGCGACGTGGCCCTGGTGGATGTCGCCGGCGGGATTGACGTGGCCGTAGTACAGTTGCACTCGCACATCGTCGGGCAACAGGCTGCCGAGGTGCACCCGCGCGCGGACGACCACCTCGGAGTTGACGTGGACTTCGGCGAGGGTGTTGGCTTCCAAGTTCTCCACGCGGAGTTGGGCCCAGTTCTGGCGGACGCGGGCCTTCCATGCGGCCAGGTTCTTCGCGCGCTGGCCCTGATTCTCCTGCATGGCCAGGTAGCGGGCGCTCACGGGCATGTAGTACTTGGTGGTGTAGTCCATGAGCATGCGGTCGGTATTGTACACAGGGGCCAATCGTCCCAGGGCCGCCTTCATCTTGGTGATCCAGGCGCGCGGCAGGCCGTCCCGTCCACGCGAGTAGAACAGCGGAATAATCTCCTTCTCCAGGAGTTCGTAGATGACCTGGGATTCCAGCGCGTCCTGGTACTCGGGGTCGTCGTAGATTTCGCCGCGGCCGATGGCCCAGCCGACCTCCGGCGCGTAGCCCTCGTCCCACCAGCCGTCCAGGATGCTCATGTTGAGCACGCCGTTGGCGGCGGCTTTCATGCCGCTGGTGCCACTCGCCTCCTGCATGCGGCGGGGCGTGTTGAGCCAGACGTCCACGCCTTGCACCAGGTAGCGGGCGACGTTGGTGTCGTAGTTCTCCAGGAAGACCAGCCTATGGCGGAATTCCTCCTGGCGGGCGGCTTTCACAATCCCCTGGATGAGTTCCTTGCCGGCCTGGTCCTGCGGATGGGCCTTGCCTGCGATGATGATCTGCACCGGCCGGTCGCGGTCGTTCAGGATGCGGGCCAGGCGCTCGGGGTCGCGCAGCAGAAGGGTGGCGCGCTTGTACGTGGCGAACCGCCTCGCAAACCCGATGGTCAGCGCCTCGGGGTCCAGGACCTCGTTGGCGATCTCCACTTCCGACGGGGGAGCGCCGCGGGCTTCCAACTGCGCGCGCAGGCGCTGTCGGGCGAAGTGCACCAGGCGCTCCCTGCGCCGCTCGTGGGTGCGCCACAGTTCCTCGTCGGGGATGTCGGCCACCTTCCGCCAGACCGACATGTCGCTGGGTTCCTCGCGCCATCGCGGCCCCAGGTAGCGATCCAGAAGGGACGCCAGGTCTCCGGAAATCCAGGAGCGCAGATGCACGCCGTTGGTGATGTGGCCGACGGGGATCTCCTCCTCGGGCACGCCAGGCCACAGGTTGGCCCAGAGCCTTCGGGCCACCACGCCGTGGAGGGCGCTGACGGCGTTGGTGTGGCTGGACATGGTAACGGCGAACACGGCCATGTTGAACGGTTCGCTAGCGTCGGCAGGGTGCTGGCGGCCCAGGGCCAGGAACTGCTCGCGGGTGATGCCCAGGGTGGGGTACCAGCCGCCGAAGTAGCGGTCCATGAGGTCCGGCGCGAACACGTCAATGCCCGCGGGCACCGATGTATGGGTGGTGAAGACATTGCCGGCACGGGCTAATTCGGCGGCCTCGCTGAAGTTGAGGCCGAAGCGGTCCATGAGCACACGGACGCGTTCCAGGCAAAGGAACGCTGCATGCCCCTCGTTCATGTGGCAGACGGTGGGCTCAATGCCGAGCGCCATCAGCGCACGGTAGCCGCCGATGCCAAGGAGGATTTCCTGGCGGATGCGCATCTCGCGGTCGCCGCCGTAGAGTTTGCCCGTGATCTCGCGGTCGCGCGGGCGGTTCTGCTGCAGATTGCTGTCCAGCATGTAGAGCGGCACCCGCCCGACCTGAATCCGCCACACCTGGGCGCTGACGGGCGCATCGGGGTAGTTGACCTGGACGGTAACGGGCGTGCCGTCGGGTTTTCGCATCAGTTGCAGGGGCATGTTGTAGAAGTCGTTGACCGGATAGTACTCCTGCTGCCAGCCGTCGGGGCTCAGGTACTGGCTGAAGTAGCCGAACTGGTACAGTAGCCCGACGCCACCCATGTGAATCCCCAGGTCGCTGGCCGACTTGAGGTGATCGCCGGACAGGACGCCCAGGCCGCCGGAGTAGATGGGAATGCACTCGGTGAGGCCGAACTCGGGCGAGAAGTAGGCCACGCGGCAGTCGGGGAGTTCGGCGCAGTGCTGCGAATACCAGGCGCGCTGGTTGCCCATGTACCGGTCAAACTGCTCGCACACGCGCTGGAAGTGGGCCATGAAGCCATCGTCCTTGGCGGCGGCTTCCAGGCGGGCCTGGGCGATGGAGCCAAGCATGGCGACGGGGTTGTGGCCGCTGCGCTCCCACAGGTCGCTGTCCAGTCGGCGGAATAGGTCGCGCGTGTCATGGTCCCAGGTCCAGCGAAGGTTGTAGGCCAGTTCCGCCAGGCGAACAAGGCTCGGCGGCAGTGATGGAATCACGTTGAGAATCATATACGGTCGCATGACGCGTGTTCCTCCTCAGAGTCGTGTCAGGAGTCGGAAGTACTGCGCCGCCCAGACGGGCATTGTGCTCCGACGAGACATCTTGCGCGATGCATAATAACACAGAGGGCCAGAGGCGGCAAAAGGCAAACAATTAGCGGCTGCCAGGGAACAGCCGCTAATTGGGTTTGGGAAGCGGTGCCAGGGAACACCGCATTGGGGACTACTGTTGACGAACGTGCGCCACAGCCGCCTCGTAGATTTTGCCGATGTGCTCGCTGGCTAGGGTGTAGAACACCATCCGCCCCTGCTTGCGGTTCTTGAGGACGCCCGTGGTGCGCAGGAGACGGAGTTGATGCGATATGGCCGACTGGGTCATGCCCAGGGAGCCGGCGATGTCGCACACGCACACCTCTCCGGCGGCAGCGATGGCGGACACGATGCGCAGGCGGGTGGGATCCGACAGCGCCTCAAAGACGTCCGCCAACTGCGTGGCTTCCAAGCCGCTGATGAGGGCCTCCGAGATCTTCTTGACCTTCTCGCCGTCAATGACGCGGACTTCGCAGCGATCCTCTCTAAGCATTTCAGCCTCCTGACGTGAATTTGGGTTCGCACTGCATACGTATTGTACCATACTTTCGTACTTTCGTCAAGTAGGAACTTTTCCATTCAGACGAAATTCGCGGCGCAAAAGATTCAGGGAGTCTCTGTCAAGGCCCGTCGTTCGGGCCTGGCCAACCGTGGGCGGCGTCTTGCCCGCATTGCCCGCAACCGACGTGGGGTTCTGGGACAATCTGGCGGGTCTTCTGGCAGACGGCGGTAACGCGCACGCGGTCCCACAGCCCGAATCGGCGCTGCACGCGGCTGTACAGGGTCATGTGCGGGCAAGCGTTGGCGCGGAGAATCCCGGGCACGGGGCACGTCCTGCACAGGGCGGGCTTCCACGCACGGGGGCTGTCCTCCAGAAGGCGGCAGATTTCCGTGTGTCTGCCGCGGGCGTAATCTCCGTAGAAGAAGCGGCATGCCTGACCGTCTGGCGTTCGGATGGCGCACCTCCCTGCTTTCAGAATGCGGGCAGCGGCAGTTCAAGCCACGTGGCCCCGTCGTCGCGGCTCACGAGCAGGCGGTAGGGCTTGTCCGACTCTGTGCTTGTGCCCGACACGGCGGCATAGAGGGCCTTCGGCGGGCGGGCGTCCACCGCAAGCGGGGCCGCGAAGCCCAGGGCAAAGGGCGGGGTCAGCGTGCCCTGAGTGAGCGCCTTGCCCCAGACGATGCTTTGCGCATTCGGCTCATGAGCGTTGTCGGACCAGAGCATGAACAGGCGCGAGTTGTTGTAGTAGTAGGCGTCGCATCCCACGTACAGGCGGCGCAGGGTCGGGTCAAACGCGAGGCCGTGAGGCATACAGGCGTCGTCGGAGAATCCCGCGCTCCCCGCAACTGGCCCCAGGGGGAGCGGCTCCCATGTGCCGGCCCGTCCGCCGCGGTACAGCCACCCGTCCGGCCACCCGAACCGCCCGCCGTAGCGGAGGTTGGCGTACAGGATGTCGGGGTTGACGGGGTCAATGATGATGCTTGTAACGCCGTAGCCCAGGTACGCCTGGATGCCGAAGTCGGCCTTGCCCCACGTCCGCCCCGCGTCGGTGCTCTTGAGGATAACGGCCCTGTACTCCGTGGTCCAGGACACGCCTGCCCACAGGGTGTTGGAGTCCACGAAGTCCACCGCCAGCGCCTGCGCGTTCAGCGGGTGCACGAATTCCCACGGGGAGTTGCCCACGCGCCGGTAGATGCCACTGGTCGTGGTGGCATACATGACCGACGGGTTGCGGTAGTCCAGGGCCAGCGCGAACAGGCGCGATTCGGGCGCGATGCCAGCGATGTCCAGGGCCGTCCACGTCGCGCCGCCGTCGGCGCTCTGGTAAGCGGCGTCGCCGATGACGGCGTAAAGCGTGCGGTCCTCACCCGACGACACAACCAGAGACCGGACCTGAGGGACAGGGGCGAAGGTCGCGGTGGGCGTCGGCGGCTCGGTGGGGCGGGCCGTCGTCGGCGTGGCCGTGGCGGCGGGGGTGGCGGTGGGCAGCGCCGTGCGGGTTGGCGTGGGCGTGGCGGAAGGGAGCAACGCAGTCGGCGTGGCCGAGGGCGCGATGTGCTGGGTGGGCGTGGCGGGCGCGGCGGTGTCAGTGGGCGTCGGCGACGGGAACGGCGTCCGCGTCGGCGCGCAGGCGACCGCGAGCGCGGCGAGTCCCACGACGGCGGCGAGGGCTAGGCAGTGCGTCCCGGCCCGGCAGTTAGGTCTCATCCGTTGGTGCGACGACTTCCGAACCATCTCAATTGCTCCGTGATGCAACCGTTGTACGGTTCTCTGCAACTTGGGAGACGCTTGTCCATTATAGGAAGTTCCGCCGGGCCGGTCAAGTAGGGGGAAGGCACGTTCCAACGTTTGTCTGTCATTGCGAGCGAAGCGAAGCAATCCCAGGGATGGGGGAGATTGCTTCGGGCGCTGGGCGCCCTCGCAATGACAGTCTGGCGGGATTGCTTCGGGCGCTGGGCGCCCTCGCAATGACAGTTGCCAGTCCCCGTGGCGGGCGCTGCAGGTGAGCAGTTTCGGCACACCCGCAACGTTTCGGGCGCGTTTACGTTGATAGATACGGCAGAAGGGAGCGCAGTGTTCCGTGGGTAGGGGCAGAATCTTCATCCAAACGGTGGTCCGCGCGGCAGGGCGCTGCATTCTGGCCCTGGGTGTTGTCTTCGCGCTGCTTCCCGCCGGCGGGCATGCAGCCGAAGCCGACTCGTCGGCCAAGATGAGCGCGCTTCTGCAGTATCAACTGGCGCTGAAGCGGGAGTTCCTCGCCAACCCCGATGTCGGCATCGCCGAGGCGCTCTCGGCGACGGCGGGCAGCCGCTGGGATCCCCGCCGCCAGCGTGTTTTCGTGTACCTGCGCGGCGCGCCTTCCTCGCAGTGGGCGCAGCGCGCTCAGTCGCTGGGCTTCACGGTTTACCCCGAGACGTGGATTCCGCCGGTGGGCGCGCACCCCTGCGGGTTCCTGGTGGCCAGCGGCCCTACTCAACAGGTGGGTGCGTTCGCCGCGATGGACGACGTGGTACGCCTGGACACCGCCGAGCAAGTCCTGCATCCGAGCAACGATCTGGCGCGAGACTCCGCGCAGGTGTCATGGGTGCAAGGCTTGGGGCACACCGGCGCTGGCGTCCGCGTGGCAGTGCTGGATGCGGGCCTGGACCTGATGCACCCGGATATCCCTGTGCCGCTCGTGGCGAAGGATGTGTCCCGCTTCCCTGAAACGGACGACGATGTGTGGAATCCGCACTCCGGGCACGGGACGCACGTGGTGGCGACGGCGCTGGGGCGGGGGACGCTGTCCGGCGGGCAGTTCCGGGGCATGGCGCCGGGAGCCGAACTGATCTTCCTGAAGATCGGGGCGGACGAGGAGGGCGCGCCGGCAACGGTGGATGCGTTCGTCGCCGGGATGCGCAAGGCCGTGGATTCGGGCGCGCACGTCGTCAATGTCAGTTACGGGATGTGGGACGCCTATCACGATGGCTCGTCGCCGCTGGCGCAGGCGGTGGACTGGGCTGAGGGCCAGGGGGTCCTGGTCTTCTGCGCGGCGGGCAACAGCGCCGATGATGGTCGGCATGCGCTTATCAGCATCGGCGGGAGCGCGTCGCCTGTGGACTCGGGTTTTCGTGTGAGGGAGACGGCGCGGCTTCGCCTGCGGTTGGTGTGGAACGATGGCAAGAACCAGCGAGAGTCCTACGCTGTGTCGGTGCTGGACGCCGCCCGCAACAAGGTGGAACGCGTTACTGTGCTCTGGGAACCCAGCGAAAGCCCATACGGGACCGAGTCGGGACTGATTGAAGGGCCGGTGCTGGAGCCGGGTGAGTACTTCCTGCGGGTGCGCGCTCTGATGCCCACGCCGGCGGGCAGGCGGCTGCACGCGTACAGCGAGAACGTCGCGATTGTATTCGCCTCGCCGGACCCCAACGCCACGATGGATACGCCCGCGGACGCGAAAGGGTGCATCGCTGTGGGTGGGTATGTTAGCCGCGCCGAGTGGACGAACTATCAGGGGATTCGGTTCGCCTTTGACCCGTCGCCCGGCGCGGTGGACACCATCGCTTGGTACAGCGCGCAGGGGCCGACGCTGGACGGTCGCCCCAAGCCCGACATCGCGGCCCCGGGCACGGCGCTCATCTCCGCGCGCGACAGGGGTTATGCCCTCGGTGGCCAATGGGATGCGTACATTGTGGACAACGATGGCGTCTCGGTTGGCAATGGCCCTGCGGATTACTTCGTCATGGGCGGGACTAGCATGGCGAGCCCTGTGGCGGCCGGGGCGGCTGCGCTGCTTCTGGAGGCGTACCCGTCGCTGAAGGGCCGCCGCGACATGCCGGCCATTCTCCGCGCCGCGCTCTTGAACGGCGCGGTTACCCACCGGAACCCGTTGTTGGAAGGCAGAGGATACCTGAACGCAAAGAACAGTTATGAGTTGCTGCGGCCGTTTGCCGAGCCGACGCCCACGCTCACCGCCACGCCCACGCCCACCCGGACGGCGACGGCAACGCCGACGATGACGCCCACGCCGACTTTGCAGCCAACGGTTACGCCGACTCCAACGGCCATGCCGACCTTGCCCTCGCCTTCGCCCACTGCCACGCTCACGCCCATGGAGACGCCGAGCGTAACGCCCACGCCGACGTCGCCTACTCCCACGCCGCAGGAGCCGACGGCCACGCCCACGCTGTCGCCAACGGCCACCGCGACCCCCACCGCCACTGCTACCCCCACGGCGACGGCCACCTGGACAGCGACGGCTACGCCCACGCCGACCGCTTCGCCCACGCGCACGCCGGTCGCCCCGCCGCAATGCTGGCTGCCGCGGGTGGCGCGAAACTACCGATACCCGTTCGGCGGGGCTCCGACGCCGTTCTTTGATGATTTCAGCGACCCGATGAGCGGCTGGCCGAGGTCACCGGATAACCCAGCCTATGTGATGGCTTACGTGGGCGGGGAGTACCAGATTCTGGCCAAGCAGAGCGGGCTGGTGTTCGTAAGTTTTGCGCCGGTGCAGATGCAATCGGACTGGGTTCGGATCAGCGTGAAGGCGCGGCGGGTGAGCGGGGGCGCGCTGGCCTACGGGATCGTGTTCGGCGGCTCGGGGATGTACGCGCTTATGGTGTCGCCGCTGGGGTGGGTGGCGCTGTGGCAGTATGACGCACAGACCCGGCAGTGGGTGGAAGTCCGCGGGTGGACGCGCTGCAATGCCGTGCGGGGCGGCGAGGCGACGAATACCCTCACGGTGGACAAGGAAGACGGCCTGGTGCGCTTCTTCGTCAACGGGACGGCTGTGGAGTTCACGCCAGTATGGCGAGATAGGGACGAGTTCGCCGTGCGGAGCATGGGGCTGGCCGCCATCTCATTCTCGGAGTCGGGGCCGCCAGCGGACTGCCGCTTTGACGACTACGCGGTAACGTACCCTGCCGTTGCTGCCCTGGAGCCTCCCGTGCCGTAGGGGACGGGCGAATGTCATTGCGAGCGGAGCGAAGCAATCTCAGGGATGGGGGAGATTGCTTCGGGCGCTGGGCGCCCTCGCAATGACACACCATCAAAAATCCCTGTGGCAAAGTACTAGGTGCCCTTCACGACGATGTCGCTGATGAGGTTGGCGGCTTCGTCTCCGCGGTCTGCGCTGTTGCTGAGGTGGCGGAAGATTTCGCGCAGTTTCAGCACGCGCTGCACGTCCTCCACCGTCTTCACGTCCTCAAACAGGTGGGCAAGCCCCTGGCGGTACAGGTCTTCCACGCGGTTCTCCAGCGACTTGGCGCGCTTGGCGTGCTCTATGGCGACGCCCGGGTGGTCGCTGAGGCGCAGCACGGCGAGGTGAATCTCCGTGGCGGCGTCGGCGAGGAGTTTCACGATGGCAACGATGTCCGGGGTCGGTTCCACGTTGAACAGGGCCATCTCGTCCACAGAGGTGTGGGCGTAGTCAATGATGTCGTCAATGGCGCGGGACAGGCCAAAGATGTCCTCGCGGTCAAAGGGCGTGGCGAAGGTGCGGTTGAGTTCGTCTATGAGGATGCGGCGGAGTTCGTCGGCCTCCTTTTCGGCGCGGCGCAGGGCGTCCACGAGTTCGGGCCTCGGGGCGCGGACGTACTGCTCCAGGATTTGAACGCCCTCCAGGGTCTTGGCGGCTTGCTCGGCAAGGAGTTGCCGGAATCGGTCGGGTTTCTTGGTGAAAAGGTCTTTCAAGCCCATCTGTCTGCCTCCGAATCGGGGATAAGGACTAACCGAGCCACGCGTGAAGTGGCAGGTAAATCAGCGCGGACATGAGCATGGACGCCGGAATGGTGAGGAGCCACGCCAAGGCGATGTCCCCTGCGACCCCCCAGCGCACCTTGGACACACGCTCCGCCGAGCCGACGCCGATGATGGTGGAACTGACGACCTGGGTGGTGCTGACCGGCCCGCCGAGCACGGCCGCGCCCAGGATGACCGCTGCCGAGGCTGCCTGCGCGCTGAAGCCGTGAATCGGGCGGATGCGGTAGAACTTGGCCCCCAGCGTCTTGATGATGCGCCAGGCGCCGGTGAACGTGCCCAGGGCAATGGCGGCGGCGCAGATGGCGATGACCCACACGGGCACGTGGAACGAGTCAATCAGGCCGCCGCTCACCAGCGCCATTGTGATGATGCCCATGGACTTCTGGGCGTCGTTGGTGCCGTGGCTCAGGGCGAGGCTGATGGAGGTGAGCACCTGCGCGCCCTTGAAGAAGTCGTTGGCGCGGGGCGTGGCCGCGCGGGAAAGCCATAGCAGGAGTTTCATGAACAGGTAACCGACGATAAGCCCCAGGATGGGAGAGGTGAACAGGGCGATGACGGTTTTGCGGATGCCGGCGGCCTGGATGGCCGAGAAGCCGTGCGCCACTGCGACCGCGCCGACCAATCCCCCGATGAGCGCGTGGGAGGAACTGGACGGGATGCCCAGTATCCAGGTAATGATGTTCCAGGCGATGGCACCCAGAAGGCCGGCGAAGATGACCGTCGGGCTGATGGCCTCGGGCAGGACGATCTCGTGGCCGATGGTGGTAGCGACGGCGACGCCGAAGAGGAACGGGCCGGCGGCCTCGGCCAGGGCGGCCAGGATCAGCGCCTTGCGCGGCGACAGGGCACGTGAGGAGATGGTGGTGGCCACGACGTTGGCGCTGTCGTGAAAGCCGTTCAGGAAGTCAAAGCTCACGGCTGTAACGATGAGGGCGATGGTGATAGCCAGATTGGCGGTCATGCCTGCTCTTCTTCTCCGTCCAACGGTATAGCGGCGATTGTACCACGAAACTGTGATTTTGGCAACGTGTGCATTGCGATTTTGCAACCGGATTGAGCGCCAACACATCAAGACCGCGAAGTCTTCATGGGCAGCGTTGACCGCAAAGGATGAGGTTGACGCCGCGTGTTTTTCGGGTAGACGGACGCGCGGCCTCAGTCCAGGCG
This sequence comes from Anaerolineae bacterium, assembly GCA_029907165.1. Lineage (GTDB taxonomy): Bacteria > Chloroflexota > Anaerolineae > DTLA01 > DTLA01 > DTLA01. The sequence goes on along the minus strand of JARYMK010000050.1, from coordinate 2,136 downwards.
GAAGTGGCAGCCGCTGCTCTCGCGGTTGCGCCAGGCGGCCTCGGCCACGATGATGGCGGCCTGGACGGCATTGCGCAGGCCGACAAGGGCATCGTTGAGCCGCGTGGTGCGGTAGAAGCGCGTGATGTCATCCTGCAGGTCGTACAGGTCGTTGATGGCGCGCTCCAGGCGCTTGGTGGAGCGAATCAGCCCCACGTAGTTCCACATGATGTGCTGGATGGTGCTCAGGTCCTGCTGGATGAGGGCGGGGTCGGCGAAGTCCTCCAGGCCCACGTCGCGCCATGGGGGCAGGTCCGTCGGGCCGAGGGGCGCGCGCTTGGGCAGGGTCTGGCGGATGTGCCCCGCGGCCCGCCAGCCCCAGACCAGCCCCTCCAGCAGCGACGCGCTGCCCAGGCGGTTGGCCCCGTGCACGCCGGTGCAACTGACCTCGCCGACGGCGTACAGGTTGCGGATGGTGGTGCGACCGAACGAGTCGGCCCAGACGCCGCCGCAGAAGTAGTGCGCCGCAGGAACGACCGGCACGGGTTCTTTGGTGATGTCCACGCCGTACTTGAGGCAGGTTTCGTAGATGTTCGGGAAGCGGCGTAGGATTTTGGCGCGGTTGATGTAGGATGCCAGGTCCAGGTACACGCAGTTCGCGCCGGTCGCCAGCATCTCCTGATGGATGCTGCGGGCGACGACATCGCGCGGGGCCAGGTCCTTCCACTGTGGCGCGTACTTCTCCATGAACGGTTTGCCGCGGTTGTTGATGAGGCGAGCGCCAGCGCCGCGCACCGCCTCGCTGATGAGGAACTGGGCCGCGTTGAGATGGAAGAAGACGGTGGGGTGGAACTGGACGTACTCGGCGTTGATGATCCGCGCGCCGGCGCGGGCGGCCATGGCCAGGCCATCGCCGCGGGCCAGCGGGGGGTTGGTGGTGTGCAGGAAGATGCGCCCCAGGCCGCCCGTGGCCAAGACGGTGGCCTTGGCCAGGAAGGTGTCTACGCGGTTCTGGGCCTGGTTCAGGACATAGGCGCCGCCGCAGGACAGCGGCTCGTACACGCGCAGGCGATTGTAGGCATGGTGGGACGGCGTCAGCAGGTCCACGGCCGTGTGCGACGGCAGGATGCGCACGTTGGGGCGTGCCCGCAGCGCCTCCATGAGTTTGGTCTGGATGGCCTGGCCCGTGGCGTCGGCGGCGTGGAGAATCCGCTCGGTGGAGTGGGCGGCCTCGCGGATGTACTCCAACTGGTCGCCGTGGCTGCGGGCAAAGGGGACGCCCAGCCGCCTGACCAGAAATTCTTCCACCAGGCGGGGGCCTTCGGTGGCGAGGATGCGCACGGCGCGGCGGTTGTTGAGGCCCGCGCCCGCAGCGATGAGGTCTTGCGCCAGGAGCGCGGGCGAGTCGTGGACGCCGCCGCCGATGATGCCGCCCTGGGCGTAGAAGGTGTTGGACTCCAGCGGGTCGGCGGCGCTGGTGATGACGGTGATGGACAGCGTCGGGTCTTCGGCGAGGCGCAGCGCCGTTACGGCTCCCGCGATGCCGCATCCGATGACGAGAACGTCGCTTTCAACGATATCTGCTGACATGGAATTGCCTTTCCGATTTCTATTCTTCCGTTACGCCAGCGCCAGCATGCGCTCCAGCGCCTTGTTGGCCCATTTTGGGATGGCCTTGGGCACGCGGACGCGATTGACAAAGCGGCCCCGCGTGAGTTCGTCCAGCGTGTAGGCGAGCGCCTGCGGCGTGATTCGGTACATGGCCCCGCACTGCGAGCGCGCCAGGGGCACCACGGTTTTGTCGGGATTCTGGGCGGCGAGCCGCTCCACCAGGTGGATTTCCGTGCCGATGGCAACGGTCGCGCCGGCGGGCAGGTCGCGCACGTACCGCACGATGCCGGAGGTGGAGGCTGCGGCATCGGCGCGGGCGACTACCTCGGCCGGGCATTCGGGGTGGACGACAATCTTGGCGTCTGGGTAGCGGGCGCGGATGGCGTCCACGTCGGCGGTGGTGAAGTGCGTGTGCACGTGGCAGAAGCCCTTCCAGACGATCATGCGGGCGTCGCGCAGGGCCTGCGGGTCGGGCGCGTCGGGGTCCCATACCCAAATCTGGGATGCGGGCACGCCCAGCGCCAGCGCGGAGTTGCGGCCCAGGTG
>JARYMK010000004.1 GCA_029907165.1 Anaerolineae bacterium | reverse complement strand
ACTCCCCGGCGGCGATGCCCTGCGCCGCAAGACCCACCACATCACCACCAACGTTTCGGGCGTCCGCGACTACGAACCCGGCGACAGTTTCAGCCGCATTCACTGGAAATCCACCGCGCGCACCGGCCGGCTCATCGTCAAGGAGTTTGAACTGGACCCTCTGGCCGACGTGTGGCTGTTCCCCGATATGCACAGCGGCGCACAGGTGGGCAGGGTGGCCGAGGCAGCGGACGAGTGGCTCATGCCCGCCGTGCTGATGAAGGAAGGCCCTCGGACCCTGGAGCCCAGCACGGAGGAGTACGTCGTGGCCATCACGGCGTCGCTGGCCAAGCACTTCCTGGGGCGGAATCGGGCGGTGGGCCTGGCTGCCCAGACGTCGCGCCGCGAGTTCATCCAGCCCGACCGGGGCGACCGCCAACTGGGCAAGATCATGGAGACGCTGGCGGTCATCCACGCGCGCGGCCAGATGCCGCTGGCGCAGGTGCTGGCCGGGGAGGGGATGAGCCTGCCACGCGGGACGTCGGTTGTCGTCATCACGCCGTCCACCGACCTGCGCTGGGTGCAGGTGTTGAACCACCTGCGGCGGCGCGGCTTGCGGGCTGTCGCCGTGCACGTAGCGCCTGCCACCTTCGGCGAAGCGCCCGACAGCGACCCTGTGCTGGCCGAATTGGCGCTGCACCAGATTCCCACGTATGTGGTGCGGAACGGCGAGCGGCTGGAGGAGGCGCTGAGCGTGGACCGCGCCATCCTCGCGCGCAGGGCGGGGTAACACGGGGCTGGAACCCAACGCAATACTTCGGGAGGAAACGCCATGTCCGAACCTCAACGCGAATCCTCAATTGCGCGATTGGTTCGCTCCATTGGCACGCTTGGCTTTGGCGTCGTCGTGCAGGCGGCCATCTACCCGCTCCGCAAGTGGTGGGGCTGCCGCCGCTTCGCCACCAAGCCCCCGGTCGCCGCGCCCTGGACAGCGCCCGGCGCGGTGCGCGAGTGGCGGCTTGAGGGGAGCGCGCTGACCCTGTCGTGCGAGCGGGCCGATGTGCAACTGGCGGCGCTGTCGCCCGACATCGTGCGCGTGCGGCTGCGCCCCGACTGCCAGTTCCCCCCGCCGTTCTCCTACGCACTGGCCTGCGAGGAGGCAGATTGGCCCCCATGCGCGGTCTCCGTGGACGAGACCCCCGCCGCCCTTGTGATGCGCACGCCCGCGTTGCACGTGGAGGTGAGCAAGGCCGATGCGGCCATCCGGTTCCTGACGCCTGACGGCCGCGCATTGGACGCCGACGCCGCGCCCATGGCCTGGGCGGGCGAGCGGGTGGCGCTGGCCCGCGTGCTGCCCGCCGATGCCCATGTGTACGGCTTCGGCGAGAAGGCGCTGCCGCTGGACAAGCGCGGGCTTCGCATGGAACTGTACAACTTTGATTGCAACGGCTACGGCCCTGGCGACGACCCGCTGTACATGAGCATCCCGGTCTACATGCTCCTGCACGGCGGGCTGGCCTGCGGCGTGTTCTTTGACAATTCGTACCGCGCCGTGGCGGACGTGGGCGCTTCCGACCCCGACACGCTTCGCCTGGAGGCCGACGGCGGCGAACTGCGCTACTACTTCTTCGCCGGGCCTGCCCCCGCCGACGTGCTGCGGCAGTACACCGACCTGACCGGCCGCATGGAACTTCCACCGCTGTGGACGCTGGGCTACCATCAGAACCGCTGGAGTTATTACCCCGACGCCCGCGAGTTCCGCCAGCGGCGCATCCCGTGCGATGCCATCCACCTGGACATCCACTACATGGACGGCTACCGCTGCTTCACGTGGCATCCGGAGCGGTTTCCCGACCCGCCGGGCCTGGTGCGCCACCTGCACGAGCGCGGGTTCAAAGTGGTGGGCATGGTGGACCCGGGCATCAAGGCTGACCGCAAGTACGCCGTGTGCCGCTCGGGGCTGGAGCGGGGCGTGTTCTGCAAATACCCGGACGGGCGGCTGTTCAAGGGGCCGGTGTGGCCGGGGCTGTGCTACTTCCCGGACTTCTCCAACCCCGACGCGCGCGCCTGGTGGGGCGACCAGTACAAGGCGCTGCTGGACGTGGGGCTGGATGGCTTCTGGAACGACATGAACGAGCCGGCCATCTTCGGCGCGGGGCCCGAGACGATGCCTGACTGTGTGCGCTTCGCCTGGGAGGGGCACGGGGCCGACTTCCGCCAGGCGCACAATGTGTACGGGATGCTGATGGTGCGAGGGTCGTGCGAGGGGCTGCGTCGCCTGCGCCCCGAACGGCGCACGCTGGTCATCTCGCGGTCGGGCTGGGCAGGGCTGCAACGGTACGGCAGCCACTGGACAGGCGACAACCGCTCGGACTGGCCCACATTGGCCAACGTCATCCCCATGGTGCTGACGCTGGGCCTTTCGGGCGTGGGGTTCACCGGCCCCGACACCGGCGGGTTCAGCGGCAGCCCGTCACCCGAGTTGCTGGTGCGCTGGAACCAGTTGAGCGTCTTCACGCCCTTCTTCCGCAATCACACCGCCGTCTGGACGAAGGACCAGGAGCCGTGAGTGCACGGGGAACCCTGCGAGAGCCTGAACCGCGCGGCCATAGAACTGCGCTACCGGATGCTCCCCTACATCTACACGGCCTTCTGGCAGTGCAGCCAGACGGGCTTGCCGATGATGCGGCCCCTGTTCTTGGCGTTCCTGGATGACCCGTCCACGTATGCCATGGACGACGAATTTCTGTTCGGTGATGCGCTGCTCGTGGCGCCTGTGCTGGAGGAAGGCGCGACCCGCCGCAGCGTGTACCTGCCCGCCGGCCGCTGGTACGACTTCTGGAGCGGCCAGGCTCACGACGGGCCTGTAACGATCACCGTGGACGCGCCGCTGGAACGCCTGCCCCTGTTCGCCCGCGCGGGTAGCGTCATCCCCAACTGGCCCGTGATGCAGTACGTGGGCGAGCGAGTGCCCGACCCGCTCACGCTGCACGTCTTCCCCGGGCGCGGCGACAGTCTGTTGTACGAGGATGAGGGCGATGGCTGGGCGCACAAGGAAGGCGTCTTCCGGCTGAGCCGCTTCGCCGTGGAGCCGACGGCGGACGGGTGGGCTATCCGCTGGGGGAGGGAGGGGGCGTTCCGCCCGCCGTACTCTGGCGTGGAGGTTGCCATCCACGGGCTGGCCGCGCGCCCGGAGGTTCGCGTGGACGGGCGGGCGGCGGAGTGCACGTGGGAGGACGGTGTGGCCCGCGTCGCAGCGGGAACGTTTGAGGCGTGCGAGGTTGTCGCACCGCCGCGCAGCGACATCTAGGCGATCACGTGGCGTGACGGCTACTGCCAACCCAGCCACGCCGACGCGAGGCCGCCGTGCTCGTAGTACTCCAGCACAATCGTGTGGACGCCCGCCGGCAGCGCGACCTGTGCGGTGTGCGTCGTCGTGGCCACCTGGTCGTACCAGCGGTCCAGCACCAACCGCCCATCTACCCACAGGCGCGCGCCGTCGTCCGTGCGCAGCGAGAAGGTCAGCGTGCGCGGCGTGGGGAGCACCAATGTCCGCGTCCACCGCGCCGAGAAATTATCTGCGGGAATGCCGGATGCAGGCGAGCCGGTGCCCCAGTTGAAATCCACGGCGGCATCCTGTCGGGTAACCGTCGGGTATCCGATGAGCCAGGGGTTGGTGAAGTATTCGCCGCGCCAGGCGGTGCTGCCCGCGTCCTCGCGCTTCTCCCACGAGAGCCGCAACTCCGCCAATCCGACATCCTCAAAGTATTCCAGCCGAATGCGGTGCGTGCCTGCGGCCAGTTGCAGCGCCACCTCGTCGTCGGTTGCCGACCGCACGACCCAGCGATCCAGCACCAGTTGGTCGCCCACCCACAAACGCACCCCATCGTCTGAGCGCACGCGGAACACGTACAGGCCCGCGGCGAACTGCGCCGTGAAGGTGTAGCGAGCCGAAAACCGGTCGGAGACCACGCCCGGAGCCGGACTGCCACCGCCCCAGTCAAATTGAATCTCCGCCACCGACCCGCTCCATGCGGGCGAGCCGGTCAGGTCCACGTTGTTGAAATACTCCGCCTCCCATTGCGCCGCAGAGGCGATGGGTTCCCACCACAGGGCAATCTCGGCGAAGCCGCCGTTCTCGTAGTATTCCAGGCGGATGTCGTGGAGGCCTGCGTTCAACGCGATGTCGCCCTGGTGCGTGGTGGCAGCCTGGTCGTGCCAGCGGTCTATGATCAGTCGGCCGTCCACCCAGAGCCGCACTCCATCGTCGGCGCGCGTGTAGAATCGGTACGTGCCCGCCGCGAAGGAGAGCGTCCGCGTCCACCGCGCCGAGAACTCGTCCGCAGGGATGCTGCCCGCGGGGGAGCCAAGCCCCCAGTTGAAGCGAACCTCGGCGTCATTCCGCACAAGGGTCGGCGTTCCGGACAGGTAGCGATTGGCGTAGTATTCGCCCTTCCACTGAGTGTACGCAGGAGTGGGCGAAGGCTGCGCAGGAGCCGATAGTGGCTCCCATTCCACGCGCACGATCGCCCGCCCGCGCCCCTCAAAGTACTCCACCTTGACCTCATGCTCGCCGGCCGAGAGGTACGCATCGCCACTGACGAAGGTCGTATCCTGCTCGCGCCACGAGTCCACAACCTTCTGCCCGTCCACGTAGATGCGAATCCCGTCGCTAACAGTGGCCTTGAATCGCCAGTAGCCCGCATCAAAGCGCATGCGCCGCGTCCAGCGCACGGAGAAGTCGTCCGCGCCGAGGCCGATGCCGGGGTACGCATCGCCCCAACCCCAGTCAAAGTCCACCTTCGGGTCGTCGCGGACGAAAGCGGGGCTGCCCGTAAGGTTGCGGTTGTTGAAGTACTCGCCCTTCCAGCCCGTGTACTCCGGCTCGCCCGAGAAGCGCGACCAGGAGAGATAGGCGCGCGCCCAGCCGGTGTGCTCGTAGTACTCCATCTTGACCCGATGCGTGCCCGCGGTGAGGTACACGTCGCCCGTGTTGGCAACGCCGGGCATGTCAAACCATTGGTCAATGACCGGCTTGTCGTCCACCCAGACGCGCACGCCATCGTCGGTGAACGTGCGGAAGCGGTACCAGCCCGCCGCGAACGCGCCAGCGTACTCCCAGCGCGCCGACCAGTTGTCCTTGGGGATTCCTGCGCCGGGCGAACCGAACGCCCAGTCAAAACTCACGGCCGTCTCCGTGCGGACGAGCGCAGGCGCGCCCGACAGGAACCGGTTAGCCCAGTACTGCGCCTGCCACGTGCCACTGGCAGCGCAGACAGACGCCGGCGGGAGTACAGCCGCCACCGCCAAGGCCGCCGCCAACAGCCATCCAGCCGTACTTCTGCGCATCACAATCCGCACCTCCCCTCGCGCTCCAAATCCTAACTTGCTGACGCCCCTCGCCACAGGGAAGTTCCCGCGCAGGCCTATTATAGCGGTGCGACGTTCCCTCGCCAACACAGAGGCTCACCCCAGAGAACACAGAGCGCGCAGAGAACCCAAGATAAATCTCTGCGGTCTCCGCGTGCTCTGCGGTGAATCCGGCCACCGTAGGCAGGGGCAGTTTGGCAACCTGCTCCTCTCACCCCAGAGAACACCGAGCGCGCAGAGAATCTAAGATAAATCTCTGCGGTCTCCGCGTGCTCTGCGGTGAATCTTGATGAGCGCCCGCGCTTTTGCCCGTGCCCCCGTCCTCGTGTACAATGCGCTGGCATCGGAGGGCAAGGGGCAAAGCGCGCTTTGGCTGAAATCACACCACCGACAGACTCAACCCAAAAGACGGTAACCAGCATCGCGGGCGCGGCGGGCATCATCGGCGCGGGCAACATCGTGAGCCGCCTGCTGGGTCTGGTGCGCGAACTTGTCATTGCCGACTACTTCGGTGCCTCCCCGTACCTGAGCGCCTTCCGAGTAGCCTCCCAGGTCCCCACCATGATCTTTGACCTGCTCATCGGGGGCATGCTCAGTTCTGCGCTCGTCCCTGTGCTCAGCGACTATGCCGAGACCCGCAAGAAGGAACTGTGGGAACTGGCCAGCATCCTGTTCAGCCTGGCTTTCGTCCTGTTGACGGCGCTGATCCTCGTGCTGGAGTTGGGCGCGCCCGTTGTGGCGTGGCTTTTGGGCGGCGGGTTTGAGCCTGAGGTCTTGGCGATGACCACGCGGCTCATCCGCATCGTCCTCCCTGCCGTGCTGGTGTTCGGCATTTCCGGCATCGCTATCGGCGTGCTGTACAGCCTCCAGCGGTTTGCTTATCCCGCGTTCGGCGCGGCCGTGTACAACCTGGGGCTCATCCTGGCGGCTATGTTCTTCGCAGCGTGGTTGGACGTGTACGCGCTGGCAATGGGCATCGCCCTGGGCGCGCTGCTCCAATTTGGGCTGTTGGCTCCCGGGCTGCGGGATGGGCGCTTTCGGTTTTCCCTGGACCTGCGCCACCCGGGCTTGCGACGCATCTTGAAACTGTATCTGCCCATCGTCCTGGGGCTTGTGGTCAGCCAGATCGGGATCGCCATAGACCGCAACCTGGCGTCCAGGACGGGCGGCGAAAGCATCGCCTGGATGCAGTACGCCACGAATCTGGTGCAGTTCCCGCTGGGGTTGGTGGCCGCGGCGATTTCGCTGGCGTCGCTGCCGTCGCTGGCCCGCTCGGACTACGCCGGGGACGACGCCGCCTACGAGCGAACCCTAGGCATCTCGCTGCGCATGGTGCTGGTGCTGCTCATCCCCGCGACATTGGGGCTGTTCGTCCTGGCCCGGCCGGTGGTAGCCCTCATCTTCCAGCACGGCGAGTTCGGCCCCCACGACACGGTGCAGGTCGCCAACGCGCTGCGGTTCTACCTCATCGGCCTCACCTTCGCGGGGATTGACCAGTTGCTCATCTTCGCCTTCTACGCCCGCAAGAACACGCTGACGCCCGCGCTGGTAGGCATCGCCGCCGTCGGCATCTACCTGGCAGTGGCGCTGGCGCTTATCCGCCCGCTGGGGATGATCGGCCTGGTCATCGCCAACTCGTGCCAACTGACCGGCCACGCCCTCATCATGCTGTTCCTGCTGCGTAAGTCGCTCGGGCGCAGCCGCATCGGCGCGACGGCGCTGAAGTCGCTGGTGGCCGCCGGTGGCATGGCGCTTGCAGTCCACTGGAGCGCGGGGCAGGTCGCGGCCGTGCTGGGCGCGGAGGGGTTCATCCCGTGGCTCGTGCAGGTCGGCGTGGGGGCGGTGGTCGGCGTGGGAGCGTACGCCGCGCTCATCTCGGCGCTGCGCGTGGAGGAATGGGCCACGCTGAACCGTGCGGTGGCGCGCCGACTGGGTTTGACGGGGCACAAACCTGGGCTATAATGAGGAATTAGTCCAAACCATTGTTCTTTCACATCCGAGTCGGGTCAGTCGCGCGCAGTGCAGGAATCCGCTGCGGTTCTTCACCAAGCGCACGGAGGCAGGGGGGCCTCTCGCATTGCCTCTGCGTTCTCTGCTTCTCTGCGGTGAGCACTGTCTCAGGTCAGTCGCACAAGGATTACAGGAGGTCTGACATGAAAATCGTCATCCTGGGTGGCTGCGGAGACATGGGGAGTTTCGTCGTGCGCGACATCGCCGCGCACAGCGACGCGGAAATCGTCATCGCCGACTATCGGCTGGACGCGGCCAAGAAGTTGGCCGAGGAACTGGGGCCGCGCGCCTCGGCCCGGTTCGTGGACGCCACGAAGGAGGACTCGCTGGTGGAAGTCCTGCGGGGCGCTGACGCGGCAGTGGGCTGCATCGGCCCGTTCTACAAGTTCGCCGCGCCCATGACCCGCGCCGCCATAAAGGCCCGCGTGAACTACGTGGACATCTGCGACGACTACGGGCCCATACCCGAAGTACTGGCCCTGGACGCAGCGGCCCGCGAGGCCGGCATCACCGCCATCACGGGGCTGGGGTGGACGCCCGGCATCACGAACCTGATGGCCCGAGACGGCGCATCCCGCTTGGACGAGGTGGACGCCATCCATGTGTCCTGGGCCGGCGGGGCTGCCGACTCCCAGGGGCTGGCCGTCATCAAGCACGTGTTCTACGCGGTAACGGGTGAGGTGCCCACGTACATGGACGGCGAGTGGAAGAACATCCCGGCATCGTCGGGCGCCGAGGTGGTGGAGTTTCCCGCGCCGCTGGGCCGTATCCGCGTGTTCCATTGCGGGCACCCGGAGCCGCTGACCATCCCGCGGTACATCCGTGCGAAGACGGTTACGCTGAAAGGCGCGCTGACGCCCGACTGGAACAACAAACTGGTGGACGTGTTCAACGCGCTGCGGCTCATCAACACGCCCAGGAAGATTGACCGCGTGGCGAAGGTCATCCACGCCATTGAGGGCATCTTCCGCGCGGGCGGGGTGCCGTTCTCGGGCGCGCGGGTGGATGTCATCGGGCGCAAGGACAGCCAAGAGCGGCGGCTGGTGTACACGACGGTGGACAAGATGGGGCGGCTCACCGGCATACCCGCGGCCATCGGCGCGCTGATGCTGGCGCGGGGCGGGTTGCCCGCGGGCGTGTTCGCGCCGGAGGGTTGCCTGGAGCCTGAGCCGTTCTTCGCCGAACTGGCCAAGCGCAATGTCAAGGTGGAACGGGTTGCCTAATCGTGTTTGGTAGAAAACGATCAGCGGAAGAACTGAGCGTAGAGGAACTGGAGCGGCTTCTGTTGCTGAAGAAGCGGGAGGAGCGCGCCCAGAGGCTGCGCCGCTTGGCGTCGGAGGGGCGCGTGGTGCAGCCCGTGGAGCCTCCGTCGGTAGCCCCTGCGCCTGCGCCCGTGCAGCCGGCACAGCCGCAACCGCAGGAACCCGCGAAGCCGGAGACGCGCGGCCCGCGCCGCCTGGACATGAAACGCCTGCGCGAGCAACTGCTTCTGGCAGTGGAGGTGCTGGCGCTGGTGGGGCTTGTGGTCATCCTGGCCGGCACGTTCCTGAACTTGCAAGAGTTGAACCGCGACGTGGTGGAGGCCAGCGGGTCCAACCGGCCCACGCCCACGGCTACCGCGCTGATTGAGGTGCGGGTGCTCCCAGGCGGGCACGAGCCGCCGGTGCCCGGGCGCGAACCGGTGCCATCGCAATACCAGCACCTGGTGTCCCCCGAAGTGCAGGTGCCCATCCCCACGCCCGGGCCCGAGCAGCCGACGCGCATCGTGATTCCGGCCATCAACGTGGACGCGCGCGTGGTGGAAGGCGACGGGTGGGAGCAACTGAAGAAGGGCGCGGGCCATCGCATCGGGTCGGCTAACCCGGGCGAGCGCGGCAACTGCGTCATCTCGGCCCACAATGACATCTACGGCGAGATCTTCCGCGACCTGCACAAACTGGAACTGGAGGATGAGATCATCGTCTACGCGGGGGCCCAGCCGTACCGGTACAAGGTGGTGGCAAAGCGTATCATTGAGCCGACGCAGGTGGAGGTGATGGACCCGACGCCCGACCCGATTCTGACGCTCATCACCTGCTACCCGTATAGGATAGACACGCACCGCATCGTTGTGATTGCGGCGCTGGTGCAATAATTCATCGGAGGACAGAAAGACATGGCGAAGAAAACGAAGAAGTCCCAGAGGCCGCGCGCCCAACGGCGACCGGTGCCGCAGACGACGTTTGACCGGCCGGTGAAGGCTGTCGCGGCCCCAGTTCAGAAGGAAGCCGCAGCGGCCACCACCTACAAGCGCGGCCAGATGGTGGATTTCAAGCAGGAGTACCACTACGTGCTGAAAGACCTGCGGCGGCTGGGCATCATCGCGGCGGTCATGCTGGTTGTGCTCGTGGTGCTGAGCCTGCTCGTGGCGTAGGCCCATCCCCACAACCCGGTCAGGCGCACGAGAGGGGAGCGAAACCCATCGCTCCCCTTTTCTCGTTCCGCAGGCGCAGGTGGCGTTTAGCGAAACGCCTTGCGGACTGCCCAGATGAGCAGGGTATGAACTCCCCACAGGACGAAGAAATTGCGCACGAGGTAGAACGCCGCCGACATCCCCACGAGGAGCGCCACACCCAGCCATGCACCCAGGGCGGTATCCGTGCTCGTGGCCTGGCGACGCCAACGGGGGTCGGCTACGCGCTCCAGCAGCGCCAGCACCGCGCCCAGAAACGTGCCCAGCAGGAAATCGCCCGTGAGCAGGATGGCGGGGAGCCGGTAGAACGCCCAGTGCGCCTGCTGGCACAGGGCCACGAGCCAGGCATCCCAGTCAGAGTTGGGTTCGCCGAGGGTCGCCCGCTGTCCGAGCCCATGGCGGCGCGCGTACCCGGCGATGCCCGCCAGGCCCACGAACATGGTCAGCCCCAGCCCAGCGCCCCTAACCAGCGAGGCCGGCCAGTCCATGCCCGCAAGACCCAGATGGAGTGGGAAATCCGCCGCGCCCGCCAGCATGGCCCCGAAGGGCAAGCCCACGTAGTACGCAAGCCCGGCCACGCGGTCAAGGCCGGTTTGCCCCGCGCGCAGGAGGATGCGGCGGAACGGCGCATCGGGGCTCGTCTCCGCAGTGTCCAGGACGAGGGACGCGGCGAGGTAAACGAGGACAGAGGCAGCGACCCACAGGCTGACCTGGAGCGCGTATCCGATGGCGCACCTCCTGCGATGAGGTAGAAAAAAGTCGCGAAGGGGACACGCTTCGCGACCGAAGGTGGGCGAGATAGGGCTCGAACCTACGACCTCACGGATGTGAACCGTGCGCTCTGACCGACTGAGCTACTCGCCCAAGCCACTGCAATTATAGCATCCCTCGCCGAGATATGCAAGTTTGTGCACTCGCCTATGCGGCCCCGAGCTGTGCAGGTGATTTTTAGATCCTGATGAGATGACTCGCTTGACAGTTGCGCCAAAGGGTGTATAAGAATCGTGTACGCCCTGGCCGCAAGAGTGTATTGGTTGATCACCCGTGCGATTGAGGGCTAGGAGCACGTATGATGCTCACCAGGCTGGATCACCTCATCCCTGCGCGAGCCCGCGTGGCGGCGGGTTTTTTGGAATCCTTTCTGCCGCCCCTGGCAGAGAACGTTGTGGCTGCCCACATAGAGGCGCTCACCTCCACAGGCGACCTGGTTCTGGATCCGTTCTGCCAGTCGCCGGCCGTTGCTCGTGCGGCCGTTGCCCTAGGGCGGCGCGTCATCGTGAGCAGCGCCAACCCCATTGACGCCTTCGCCGTCCGGCAATCGCTGGCCCCGCCTTCCGAACGGGAACTCAACGCCGCGGCGACGGCCCTTGGCCAGACCCTGCGCGGCACGACCCTGCTCCGCGATCACATCCTCCGCCTGTACCGGTGCGCTTGCCCCTCGTGCCGCCGACAGACCTTTGCCGACTACTTCATCTGGGACATGGAGCGCAACGCACCAATTGAAAAGTACGTGCGCTGTCCCGCGTGCGGATTCCAGGGCTCTGCCCTTGTCCAAGCAGATGACCTCAGTGTCCTGGAGCAGATTGAGGGCAAGGGGCTGACGTATTTCTTCGTCCTGGACCGCCTGTCTCCGGCGGGCGATCCCGCGAGGCAGGACTCCGAGGCGCTCCTCAAGTTCTACACCACCCGCGCCCGCTACGCGCTCACCCAGATGGTGATCAAGACCGAGGCGGAGTTTGCCAACACGCCCGGTGAGAAAACGCTCAAGTACCTACTGTTGGCGTGCATGGTGCGGTGCGGCCTGTTCAACCGCCCGCCCGTGGGCAAGGACATGCCCGTCGCGCGCGCGAGCGGCCTGGGCCTTGAGCGCAACGTGTGGCTGGCCTTTGAGGAGGCGTGGGCCGAATGGCGCGACAGCCTGGCTTCGGTACCCGCCCTGGGCTTGAGCGACACACCCGGGGCGGAGGCCGTGGCCGAGGTGCTGGCCGGCGGGGCGCGCGCCGCTGCGATTCACTGCTCCATCCGCGACCTCGCCCGTATCCTGCCTGTCCAGACCGTGCGACTCCTCGCAACGGGGCTGTCCAACCTCGGCCAGCGGTACTGGCGGCTCTGCTTTCTGTGGGCGGGCTGGCTGTTCGGCAAGGATAGCGCGGCGCACCTGAAGCCCCTGTTGCGCCAGCCCATCCCCGACTGGGCGTGGTACGTCCGAACGGTCGGGGCGGTGTTCCAGGCGCTGCGGCCCAAACTGCACCTGCACGGGCACATGGCGTTGCTCCTGTCGCCGCGCCGCAGCACGCAGGCCGAGGCCGCACTGATGGCCGGGGCACTGGCCGGGTTCCGCCCTGCGGCCCACGTGTACGGCCCCCGATCCGTCGCAGAAGCCGCCCAGGGCGGGGGTGACTACCAAATCGTCCTGGCCAAGGGCGCGGAAATCCTGGATGGCGTAACTCGCCCGCCAGACCTGGCGTTCCTCCGCAGCGAAATCAAGGACGAAGCCGAGCGCGGCGCACGCGAGGTGCTGGTCCAGCGGGGCGAGCCGTTGCCAACGGGCTGGTTGCGACACGCGGCCTTCGCCCGCCTCGCCCAGCGTGGACTCCTCCAGCGCGCCCTGTTGCCGCGGGACGAGGGCCAGTCGGGCTATGAGATTGTGCACAAGGCGGTGGAGGAGGCCCTGGGCAAGGATGCCCGCGAGCCTCTGGTGCCCATGGAATGGGAGGCCCATTTCGCCCCCGACGCCACGATCCCCATGCTCTGGCTCCCGAAGCCCGCTGACGTCGCCGAGCCGTTGGGCGACCGCGTGGAGGCCGCCGCCTTGGAGATTCTGCAGGGAACGCTGCTGCTCCGCCGCGAGGACTTCGAGGAAGCCGTGTATCGCCGCTTCCTAGGTCTCCAGACGCCTGAGCAGGATTTGGTACAGGCGTGCCTGGAATCCTACGCCCAGGAGACATCCCCCGGCTGGGTTCGGCTTCGCGACGAGGACCAGCCGGAGCGCGTGCGGCTCGCCGTCGCGGAGTTCGTCGCCGACCTGGAGACGCTGGGGCGGCGCATGGGGCTTCAGGTGGCCGTGGACAGCCCGCCGTACCACGTCGTGTGGCGTGCCGATGGGGCGCTCCACGCGTTCCTGTTCGCGCCGACGGCCATCGTCCACACGTTGGCGGCCCTTGGCCCGCCCGACGAGGACACGACTCGCTACCTGGTGCTGCCCGAATCCCGCGTCGCGCTCCTGCGGCTGAAACTGGGGCATTCGCCCATCTACGGGCGCATTCTCCAGCAGGGCGGCTGGACAATCGTCCGCTGGCCTTACCTGCAGGCGCTGCTCAAGCAGCCCGCTGTGGACATCCATGCGCTGAAGCAGGTCGTGGGGCTGGACCCTATCATAGAGAAGGGCGAGGCGCAGATTCCGCTGTTCTAGACAGCGCGTGCGGGGAAACGAAAAAGCGCGCTCCCGAGGACGGGAGTGCGCTTGCGTTGGTGGCGGCGGAGGGCTTTGAACCCCCGACACAGGGCTTATGAGTCCCCTGCTCTACCTGCTGAGCTACGCCGCCACAACACACGGCAGGTCGCTTCCGCACCTGCCGTGTCCAGGTAGCGGGGGTTGGACTTGAACCAACGACCTTCGGGTTATGAGCCCGACGAGCTACCACTGCTCCACCCCGCAACGTTGCGAACATATTATATACCGAATGGGCGGATTCGTCAAAACTGGCCTGCGAAACAGTTGACACAGGGCGAGAGTCGTGCTATGATATAGGCGGTTCCGCCTGTGTCTGAGAGGCTAGTCCCACCCCGCTCACAGCGGGCTTCTTTGACCTTGTGGGGAGAGGCCAGAGAATTGGCGCGAAAGCGAGATAAACAACCGATCACGTTGCTCATCGTCCCGCCGCAGCCTGAGCGCGCGCCGGTTAGTTTGCGCTTCCCGCGGTGGACGCTTCCCCTGTTCCTCATCCTCGGCCTCGCCTTCTTCCTGGCCCTGGGCTACTTCGTGGATTCCCGCGCAAACCTGGAGCGCGAACTGGCCCATTATCGCCACATGGTGGAACTGGAAAGTTCCCGCCAGCGGGAGATGCGCGACACCATCCTGGCCCAGCAAGAGGAGGCCAAACTCCTCGCCTCGCAGGTCGCCGAGTTTCAGGAGAGCCTGGGTGAGGTGGATCGCTTGGCCGAGCAGGTGGCGCAGATGATGGGACTGATTACACCCACGCCGACGCCCACGCCCGAACCTGCGTCTGAGGTCGCGCCGTCCGAGAGCCAGGGTTCGCTCGGCGGGCAGGCCGCTGCCGCGCCGCCTCCGCCCACACCTGCGCCGCGTACCTTCAGCAGCCGCGGCGCGCGCCCAACCATGGGCCTTGTGGACGCCAATGTCGCCCAGATTGCCACGCTGGAGGCATCGCTGCCCACGCGCATCACTCGCCTCAACGACCTCATTGCCGAGGCCAACAAGCGACTGGAGCGCATTGACCCCGAAAGGCGCTCGACGAAGGAGCAGTTGGAGCGCGAACTGCGCCTCCTGGCAGCAGCGCCTCATGGCTGGCCCCTGGACGGCAAGGTGCAGATCACATCGGAATTCGGCTACCGCGTCCTGGAAGGCGTGCGCGAGTTCCACGAGGGCGTTGACCTGAACGCCTGGTACGGCACGCCCGTCAAGGCGACCAAGGATGGGGTCGTAACGTTCGCCGGCTGGCGGGGTGGCCTGGGCTGGACGGTGGAGATCAAGCACGAGGAAGGATTTGTAACGGTCTACGGGCACAACTCCCGGCTGCTGGTGAAGAAAGGCGCCCAAGTCAAGGCCGGGGATGTCATCGCCCGTTCCGGCTCCACAGGCCGCAGCACAGGCCCGCACGTGCACTACGAAATCCGCCTCAACGGCAAGCCGGTGGACCCGAAGAAGTACATTGGGCTGGACGGCAACTAACCCCTTCGGGTCGCGGCGGCCCGTGCCCCCTCAACGCGCTGCAAGCGGCACGCGCAGCGTCCCCGAAGGTTCCCGAAAACAACACGCACGACAAGGAGAGATACGACATTGGCTCTAGGAAAGGACAAACCACGGGGCTCCGATCGCATAGAAACGGTCATCGGCCCCAATGCACGCTTCTCTGGGAAACTGGAGACCGACGGCGGGCTGCGCATTGACGGCCTCTGCGAAGGCTCCATCCAGGCGGCGGGCAACGTGATCGTGGGCGAGCAGGGGCGCGTCCTCGCCGACATCAAGGCCAGCAACGTTTCGGTCTCGGGCGCGGTGAAGGGCAAGATTATCGCGTCGGGCCGGTTGGAAATCCTGTCCACCGGCAAGGTCTGGGGCGATATTGCCGTCGCGTCTTTTCTGGTGGAAGAAGGCGGGTTCTTCCGGGGCCAGAGCCTGATGGCCGGAGCGGAGGAGCCGCCGCTGCTCAAAGCGCCTGAAGCGAAGGCCGAACCGCCTGCGCTGGAAGGCGAAGTGGTGGACGCCGAGGAGTCGTAGGCTCCAGAAAAGGGGGCCCCCTCTCGGTGGCACCTACCGAGAGGGGGATCAGCAAAGGAGGCAACCAGAAGCCCTGGCTGAGCATCTGGGTAGCCAACAGCGGTGATTGTGCAACTTGGCACAAGTATACACCCGATCCCGGAGATTGTCAAAAATTGCACAATCGCCATGAGACCCGAACGCTGCTGGCGTTCCTCGTCTCCTACCCCGTCCTTGTGCGGGTGATGCGGCAAGCCAGGCCGAATGTGCGCTGTCGGTTTGACAGCGTGGGGCGCTTGTGATAGAATGTGCAACGTTCCTGGGGATCTGGCGGGAATTGTGAAGTCCCGATACAGCGCGGTATCCCAAACTCTGTGCATGGAGGAATCCTCAGGTTATGCCAAACGATTTCGTCCCCATCCTCATCCTGCTTGCGGTTGCAGGCATTCTCGCCGTATTAGCCCTTGGGGTTCCCGCAGTTCTAGGCCCCAAACGCAAGAATCCCGTCAAACTCCTCCCCTATGAATCCGGCAAGATTCCTTTCCAAAGCCCACGCGAACGCCCATTCTCGGTGAAGTACTACCTGTTCGCCATGCTGTTCGCTTTGTTGGACATGGTAGTCGTGTTCCTGTACCTGTGGGCCGCGCGGGTTCGGGATCTGGGATGGCCGGGCTTTCTGGGGATTCTCCTTTTCCTCCTTGTTGCCTTTGTGGGCTACATCTACGTCTGGCGGAAGGGAGCGTTGGAATGGGACTAGAGACCAAACTGCCTGATGGCGTCGTCCTCACGACGCTGGAGTCCGCGGTCAACTGGTGCCGCAAGTATTCGGTGTGGCCGCTGCTGTTTGGCCTGGCGTGCTGCGCCATTGAGATGATGACCGCCGGCATGTCGCGGTTTGACATCGCGCGGTTCGGCGCCGAGGTCTTCCGCGCCACGCCGCGCCAGCCCGACCTCATGATCGTCGCCGGCCGCGTGTCCAACAAGATGGCCCCCGTGGTCAAGCGCCTCTATGACCACATGCCAGAGCCCAAGTGGGTCATCGCCATGGGCGCTTGCGCGTCCTCCGGCGGTATGTTCCACAACTACGCCATCCTCCAGGGCGTGGACAAGATCATCCCGGTGGACGTGTACATTCCCGGGTGCCCGCCGCGTCCCGAGGCCTTGTTCTACGCCCTGACCCAACTTCAGCAGAAGATTACAACCCAGAAGTTCAAGGACTTTGCGTAGCCCCATTTCCTGAACGTGGATGGTAGGCATGGCTATGACCGACTACAACATGCTCTTGGAGAGGCTCAAGGCGCAGTTCCCCGGCGCGATCCAGGGAGAATCGGAGTTCAGGGGCGAGACGACTCTCACAGTCGGCGCAGATCACCTGATACCCGTCTGCCGTTTCCTGCGCGATGACCCCGACGCGCAGTTCAACCACCTGGCATTCGTTACCGGGGTTGACTATTCAGCCCTGGGGCGCGAGCCGCGTTTCGCCGCCGTGTACCAGTTGTACTCGCTGCCCTATCGGCGCGCCTTGCGGCTCAAAGTCCCGCTGGCGGGCGAGAACCCCACGGCCCCCAGCGTGTTGGACATCTGGCCGGGCGCCAACTGGCACGAGCGCGAAGCCTACGACCTCATTGGCATCCGCTTCAAGGGCCACCCCAACCTGCGCCGCATCATGCTGCCCGACGAGTGGGTGGGGCACCCGCTGCGGAAGGACTACCCTCTGGGTGGCGAGCCGGTAGCCTTCACGCCCACAATGGACGACCCGCCGCTGGAAGGGCTGGGAACTCAGGTGCTGGACCCGGTCTCAGTTCCGCCGGTGCGCCCGCCCGAAGCCCAGCCGCACACCCTGGTCATCAACATGGGCCCCCAGCACCCCAGCACCCACGGCGTGCTCCGCGTTGTGATGGAACTGGACGGCGAGACGATTGTCAATGCCTGGCCCGACATCGGCCACCTGCACTCGGGCATTGAGAAGACCGCCGAGTACAAGACCTACGCCCAGGTGCTCCCGTACACCGACCGCATGGACTACGTAGCGGCTATGACGAACAACATGGGGTACGTCCTGGCCGTGGAGAAACTGCTGGGCGTGGAGATTCCGCCCCGCGCGCAAATCCTGCGGGCCATCATGTGCGAATTGCAGCGCCTTGCCGCGCATCTGGTCTGGGTGGGCACTCACTGCCTGGACCTGTCGGGCACCATCCATGCGCTGCTCCAGTATGCCTTCGCCACCCGCGAGGACATCATGAACATCTTTGAGATGGTCTCCGGCGCGCGCCTGACGCCCAGTTACATTCGCATCGGCGGCGTGGCGCGCGACGTGCCGCCCGGGTTCGTGCCCGCCGTCAAGCGGTTCCTGGAGACCTTCCCCAAGTGGCATCGCGACATCGCGCGCATGTTAGACAAGAACCCCATCTGGATGTCGCGCGTCAAGGGCGTCGGGGCCATCACCGCCGAGCAGGCCATCGGGCTGGGCGTTACCGGGCCGGTGCTCCGCTCCACGGGCGTGGCCTACGACGTGCGCAAGTACGCGCCGTACTCCTCCTACGACCTGTTTGATTTTGACATCCCGACCGGCACCAACGGCGACTGCTACGACCGATACCTGGTGCGTATGGAGGAGATGCGCCAGAGTGTGCGCATCATCCAGCAGGCCATCGCCAAGTTGCCCGAAGGCCCCGTCCAGTGCGATGACCGCAAGATCGTCTTCCCGCCGCGGGAGGAGTTGGACTCCAGCATGGAGGCGCTCATCCACCACTTCAAACTGGTTACCGAGGGATTCCACCCGCCCGAGGGCGAGGTGTACGCCTGCGTGGAGGCCCCCAAGGGCGAGATCGGCTACTACATCGTCTCGGACGGCGGGCCGAAGCCCTATCGGCTGAAGATTCGCGGGCCGTCGTTCTCCAACCTGCAGGCTTCCAGCCTGATGGCGAAGGGGCACATGTTCTCCGACATGGTGGCCATCATTGGCTCCATTGACATCACCCTGGGCGAGGTGGATCGCTAGCGGGAGGTTCACGTGCTGTCGGACAAGGCAAAGTCGGAAATCCAACAACTGAAGGCGCGCTACCCGCATCCCAACTCGGCGCTGCTGCCTGCGCTCGCGCTGGCGCAGAAGGAGCACGGCTGGCTAAGCCCCGAGGTGCTGGAAGAGGTGGCCGAGGTCATGGGGCTTTCGCCCGCGCAGGTGGGGTCTGTGGCGAGTTTCTACACCATGTTCAACCGCCGCCCGGTGGGCAAGTACCTCGTCCAGGTCTGCACCAACGTGGCCTGCTCGCTGCTGGGGGCCGAGCACATCGTGGAGCACCTCAAGCGGAAACTGGGCATCAACGTAGGCGAGACCACGCCCGACGGCCTGTTCACGCTGCTGGAGGTGGAATGCCTTGGGTCGTGCGGCACCGCGCCGGTGATGCAGGTCAACGACACGTATTACGAGAACCTGACCGCGGAGAAGATAGACCAGATTCTCGCGGAACTGCGCAGGCGGTAGGTGGTACCCGAATCGCACATGAGCCAGGAGACGCACATGGCAGAACCAGTCCTATTGCGCAACGTGGGAGTGCCGGACTCTCACAAGATAGAGGTGTACATGCAGCGCGGGGGATACCAAGCCCTGCGCAAGGCGCTCAAGGAGTTTCAGCCCGCCGCGCTGGTGGATTTGGTCAAGCGCTCGGGGTTGCGCGGCCGGGGCGGCGCAGGCTTCCCCGCGGGCGTCAAGTGGAGTTTCCTGCCCAAAGGCGTGTACCCGCGCTATCTGGTGTGCAATGCCGACGAGGGCGAGCCCGGCACGTTCAAAGACCGCGTCCTGATTGAGCACGACCCGCACGGCCTGATTGAGGGCATCATCATCTCCTGCTACGCCTGCGAGGTCAACACCGCGTTCATCTACATCCGCGGCGAATACGAGTTCGGCGCTCGGCGGCTGGAGCAGGCAGTGCAGGAGGCCTACGCCCGCGGGTTCCTGGGCAAGAACATCTTGGGCAGCGGGTTCAACCTGGACCTCATCGTGCACCGAGGCGCAGGGGCCTACATCTGCGGCGAGGAGACCGGCATGCTCACGTCGCTGGAGGGCGACCGCGGGCACCCCAAACTCAAGCCGCCCTTCCCCGCCAGCGAGGGCCTCTACCGCAAGCCCACCGTCATCAACAACGTGGAGACCCTGTTCAACGTGCCGTTCATCGTGGAGCGCGGGGCCGAATGGTACACCAGCATGGGCACCGAGAAGAGTCCGGGCCTCAAACTGTTCTGCATCAGCGGGCACGTGAACAAGCCCGGCGTGTACGAACTGCCCCTGGCCACGCCTCTGCGCACGCTCATCTACGACTACGCGGGCGGCCCCCTGGAGGGCAAGCCCATCAAGGCCATCATCCCCGGCGGTTCGTCCACGCCGATGATCACACCCGAGCACCTGGACGTGCCGCTGGACTACGAGTCGCTGGCAGCCATCGGGACCATGCTCGGTTCGGGCGCGGTCGTCGTCATCGGCGAGGGGACCTGCATCGTGCGGACGGTGGAGCGCCTGGCCGAGTTCTACCGCCACGAGTCCTGCGGCAAGTGCATCCCCTGCCGCGAGGGAACCGACTGGTTGTACAAAATCCTGCACCGCATTGAGCACGGCGGGGGCCGCGAGGAGGACCTGCCGCTCATGCTGGACATCTGCAACAACATCGGCGGCAAGAGTTTCTGCCCGCTGGGCGACGCCGCCTTGGGGCCGGTGCGTTCCAGCATCGCCCATTTCCGCGAAGAGTACCTGCAACACATTCGGGAGAAACGCTGCCCTTTCCAGGATTAGCAAGCATACCCGCGTTTCTACACCAATGAGGTAGGCGCTGCATGGAAGTTCTGGTGAATGTAACGATAGACGGTCAACAGGTTAGCGTCCGGGCAGGCACCACCATCTTGGATGCCGCGAAGCAACTGGGCATCCCCATCCCGACCTTCTGCTACTACGCCAAACTGGTGGGCATCGGCGCGTGCCGTATGTGCCTGGTGGAGGTGGAGAAGATGCGCGGCCTCCAGACGGCCTGCACCACCAAAGTGCAGGAGGGCATGGTGGTGCGCACCAACACACCCGAGGTCGTCCAGACGCGCCAGGGGATGTTGGAGTTCCTCCTCACCAACCACCCGCTGGACTGCCCCATCTGCGACAAGGGCGGCGAGTGCGACCTGCAGGATCAGGTCTTCCAGTTCGGCGGCACCGTCAGCCGCTACGTGGAGGAGAAACGCCATAAGGCCAAGGCCAAGCCGCTCGGCCCGTTCGTCATGAAGGACGAGGAGCGATGCATCCTGTGCCGCCGCTGCATCCGCTTCTTGGAGGAGTGGCCGGGCGATCCCGAACTGGACGCATTTGAGCGCGGACGCAATACCGTCGTGGACACGTTCTACGGCCGCCCGCTCACGTCGCCATTTTCGGGCAACGTCATTGACTTGTGCCCTGTGGGCGCGTTGACCAGCATTCCCTTCCGGTTCAAGGCGCGCAGTTGGGAGTTGAAGCGGACCCCCAGCATCTGCACCCTGTGCGGCGCGGGGTGCAATCTCACACTGGACGCCAAGGCCAATCGCCTGCTGCGGGCCGTGGGCCGCGAGAATCCCGATGTGAACGACGAGTGGCTGTGCGACCGCGGGCGCTTCGGCCAGGACTACGTCCGAAGCGACCAGCGCCTCACGTCGCCGCTAATCCGCAAGGACGGCCAACTCCAGCCCGCGACATGGGACGAGGCGCTGGCCTTTGCCGCGCGGCGTATCCAGGACATCGCCCAGACCGCCAACCCAGACGTGGTGGCGGCGGTCGGCTCGGCCCGCGCCAGCAACGAGGCCAACTACCTGCTCCAGAAGTGGGCGCGCGCCGTCGTGGGCACCAACAACGTGGATTTCGCAGGGCGGCCCGCCGATGGATTCGCGCCGCTCTCATCGGTTACCGCGCCGCTGCGCGCGGGGGTCGTGGTGCTCCTCGGCGTGGACCCGCTGGGCGACGCGCCGATGGTGGACCTGTGGATTCGCCGCGCCGCGCTGACCAAGGGGACCCGCGTCGTCGCCATCGGCCCCAAGCGGCCCGTGGTGAGCCGCTACGGCGTGTGGCTGGGGTGCAGACCGGGGACCGAGTCGGCGGTGCTGGCGGCGCTTCTGCACTTGCTGGCCCGGGATGAGCGCGTGCAGGCCCCGGCCAAGGCCGACCTGGCCGGGTGGACGAAGGACTACGCGCCCGACCGCGTGGCCGAGGCGACCGGCGTCAGCGTCCAGGCCCTGAAGCAGGCCGCCGACTTCCTGGCCGCTAAGGGCAGCCCTCTGGTGCTGTACGGCGGCGGCGCGGATTTGTCGCCGGTGCGCGACCTCTTGGCCCTGCTCGGCGGCGAGGCGGGCTACCTGGCGCCGAAGCCCAACGCCTGGGGTGCGCTGCTCATGGGCGTGGCCCCGGACCGTTACCCGGGCGGTGCGTCCGTGGAAGATGCCAAGGCCCGCGACAGTTTCGGCAAGCAATGGGATGCGAGACTGTCGCCGCGCAAGGGGCTGGCCCTGGCCGACATGCTGGCCGGCTGCCGCGAGGGAATCGTTCAGGCCATGCTCGTGGTGGAGAGCGACCTGGTCCGAGAGCACCCGGCCGCAGCCGAGGCGCTGCGAACCCTGCGGTTCCTGGTCGTCGTGGATCAGTTCCTCACGGCCACCGCAGAACTGGCGGATGTGGTCTTGCCTTCTGCCGCGCCGTCCGAGACCGATGGCACGTTCCTGAACCTGGCCAAGCGGCTCCAGCGAGCAGCCCAGGCGACGTACCCGCCCAAGGGCGTCCGTCCGGCGTGGAGGGTCATCGCCGATTTGGTCGACGCCGCCCAGGGCAAGGACAAGAAGCGCGGCGCCGAATCGCACTGGGACTACGAGACGGCGGCAGAAATTTGGCGTGAGATCACGCGGGGCGTCCCCGTGTGCCGCGAGTGCACCTACGAGACCATCGGGACGGCGGGCTGGCAGCCAGAATCGGCGGCAGAGAAGGTCAAGCCTGTGCCGTTCGCCGTTGAGTATCCCGTGGCGCCCGAAGGCTATCCGCTGACGCTGGCGGCGGGGCAGGCGCTGTTCCCGAAGGCCACCCCCGCGCGCTATTCGCCTGCCCTCGCGCCCGTCCTGTGGGGCGATGTGCTGCTGGTTCACCCGAAGGACGCCGAAGGGCGCGGCATCAAGACCGGCGACGCAGTGCGCGTTGCGTCGGCACGAGGGGCTGTGGAACTCAAGGCCCGTCTAACGGACGAGGTGGTGCCCGGCTGCGTGTGGGCTTGCCTGGAATCGGTCGCGGCCCTGCTGGAAGCGCCCGATAAGGCGACGCATGTGAAGCTTTCGCGTTCGTGATGATGCTCGCCGCGGAGACGCCGAGCACGGGGAGCGGAATGGGAGGAATCTCGGCGGTCTCTGCGGTGGAGAGGAACTCTCTGGATAACTCGCTCATAGAATCGCAAGAACTCGGGGAGTGCACATGGACTGGATAGACACGCTGCTCATCCCGGCTATCAAGGCCATCGTGGTAACGTTCGGACTGCTATTGGGGTTCGCCTACATGACGCTGGCCGAGCGGAAGATTTGCGCGCGGTTCCAATTGCGCTACGGCCCCAATCAGGCAGGGCCCTTCGGCATCTTCCAGCCGATTGCCGACGCGCTGAAGGCCATCTTCAAGGAAGAGGTTGTCCCGGAGCACGTGGACAAGTGGCTCTACGTCCTGTGTCCGGTGCTGGCGATGGTTCCCGCCATCCTGGCCTTCGCGGTGATTCCCGTCGGGCGTCCCTTCGTCCTTGCCGGCCGCACCATCACGCTGCAACTGGCCGACATCAACGTAGGGCTTCTGTACCCCATGGCGGTGGCGGGGCTGGGGGCCTATGGCATCGTTCTGGGCGGCTGGTCGTCCAACAACAACTATTCCCTGCTGGGGGCACTGCGCACCACGGCGCAAATCATCAGTTACGAATTGCCGATGGCGCTGTCGCTGGTCGCGCTGGTCATCGTTACGGGCACGTTGCGGATGAGCGGCATCGTGGAGTACCAGGCCGCGCTGCCCCTCATCGTGCTCCAGCCCATCGGGTTCCTCATCTACTTCATCTGCGGCCTGGCGGAGACGAACCGCTCGCCCTTTGACTTCCCGGAGACCGAGAACGAACTCATCTCCGGCTACAACACGGAGTACGGGGGCATCAAGTTCGCGCTGTTCTTCATGGCCGAGTACATCAACATGATCGTGGTGAGCGCCCTCGTCGCGACGCTCTTCCTGGGTGGCTGGCAGGGGCCGATTCTGCCCGGGTGGCTCTGGTTCTTCATCAAGACGGCCGTCATGCTGTTCGTGTTCGTGTGGGTGCGCGCGAGCCTGCCCCGCGCCCGCTACGACAAACTGATGCACTTCTGCTGGAAGTTCCTGACGCCGCTGGCCGTGGTAAACCTGCTGGTTACGGCGGCTGTCGTGCTCATCCTGCGCGGATAGATAGGCGGGATGCAATCGTCTCACGTTGACAGAGGTGGGGCATGTCCATAGTCAATGCGGTCAAGGGATTCTACCAAATCCTGAAGGCGATGGCGGTTACGCTGAAGTACTTCTTCACCAAACCGCTGACCGTCCAGTACCCGAAGGAGAAAATCCGCCTGTACCCACGATTCCGAGGGCGGCATGAACTCCAGCGCCGCCCCGACGGGCTGGAGTTGTGCGTGGGGTGCGGCCTGTGCGCGGCCATCTGCCCGGCCCGCGCCATCTACGTGGAGGCGGCGGAGAACACCGACGAGGCCCGCTACTCGGCCACCGAGCGGTATGCGGGGCTTTACGAGATCAATTACACCCGCTGCATCTTCTGCGGGTTCTGCGAGGAAGCCTGCCCCACCGGCGCGCTGAAACTTGGGAACGAGTTCGCGCTGGCGCGGGCGTCGCGCGGTGATTTGGTGATGGGCAAGGAGACGCTGCTCCAGCCCGCGACACCCCACGCGATCATTCTGGAGGACTGACAGGCATGCTGGAGATCATCCTTTTCGCGTGCTTCGCTCTCGCGGCCATCGCCGGAGCCATCTGGGTCATCCTGGGCAAGAACGCCACATGGAGCGCGTTGGGGCTGCTCATCAACTTCTGCTCCCTGGGTGCGCTGTACATCATGCTGAATGCCCCGTTCGTGGCGCTGATACAGTTCATCGTGTACGCGGGCGCCATCGTGGTCATGTTCCTGTTCGTCATCATGCTCCTCATGGTGGCACGGGGCGAGGGCCAG
The DNA here is from genome assembly GCA_029907165.1 of Anaerolineae bacterium. Classification (GTDB taxonomy): domain Bacteria; phylum Chloroflexota; class Anaerolineae; order DTLA01; family DTLA01; genus DTLA01. The sequence continues at coordinate 21,461 of JARYMK010000004.1, read as the reverse complement.
GACAAGAAGCCTGTCCAGCGGTACGCGGGCATCGCGCTGGCGGTGCTGCTGACGGCGGGGTTGGTGTACGTCGCCGTGGGCGCGACCATGCCCCACGGGGCCTTGCCCGCCACGCCGCAGGACAACGTCCGCATCTTGGGCCTTGCGCTGTTCTCCGAGTACCTGCTGCCGCTGTGGATGGCAGGCGTGCTGTTCCTGATCGGGATGATCGCCGTCGTCATGCTGGCCAAGCGCAAGAGGGAGGCCTAGCGACCCCGCGTGCATTCGCGGGCGATTCGGTTTCGGATAGGAGAAAGAGATGTCGCTTTCTTCGCTTCACTATTTCATTCTGAGCGCGATTCTGTTCACCATCGGAGGCATCGGGGTGCTGGTGCGCCGCAACGTCTTCGTCATCTTCATGTGCGTGGAGATGATGCTCAACGCGGTGAACCTGTCGCTCATCGCCTTCGCGCGGTACTTGAACAAGGCCGACGGGCAGTTGCTGGTGCTGTTTGTGATGGCGATTGCCGCCGCCGAGGTGGTGGTAGGGCTAGCGATTTTGGTCGCGCTGCACCGCAAGCGCCCCACCACCGATGCGGATGAGATGAACGTGTTGAGAGGGTAGAACGCGCCCTGTCATTCTGAGCCGCATGGCGGCGAGACCCTTTGCTGCGATCAGGGCGACAAGGGGTACATCAGGTGTGAGGAAACATCGGAGCGGGAGGAACGCATGCTGAATTACGCCTGGCTGGTGCTGATATTCCCCCTCGTGGGGGTCATCATCAACACATTCTTCGGCCGCTACCTGGGCAAGCGGGGCGCGGGCATCCTGGCCTCGGCCATGGTGGGCCTGTCCTTTGTCGGCGCGGTCTGGATGTTCGCGGAACTCCTGGGGCTGGAAGACCGCGTGGTTACGCGCCCGCTGTTTGACTGGATTTCCGTCGGCGATTTCAACGTCCAGGTGAAACTCCTCATAGACCCGCTGTCGTCCGTGATGGCGGTGGTGGTCAGCGGCGTCTCCTTCCTCATCCACATTTACTCCATCGGGTACATGGCCCACGACGAGCGGTTCGTCCGCTTCTTCGCCTACCTCAACCTCTTCGTCTTCGCCATGCTGACGCTGGTGCTGGCCGAGAACCTGCTGGTTACCTACGTAGGTTGGGAAGGCGTGGGCCTGTGCTCCTACCTGCTCATCGGGTTCTGGTTTGAGCGCAAGGCTGCGGCCGATGCGGGCAAGAAGGCGTTTCTCGTCAACCGGGTGGGCGATGTGGGATTCGCCCTGGGCCTGATGATGCTGTTCGTTACCTTTGGCACGCTGAGCATGAGCCAGGTGCTGGAGCAGGCCATGGTGGTGCGGCTCATGCCTGGCGTCGCAACGGCCATCGCGCTGCTCCTGTTCGTGGGCGCGGTGGGCAAATCGGCGCAGATTCCGCTGTACGTCTGGTTGCCCGACGCGATGGAAGGCCCAACGCCTGTGAGCGCCCTCATCCATGCGGCGACCATGGTTACCGCGGGCGTGTACATGGTGGCCCGCACCCACATGCTGTTCGCGCTGTCGCCCACGGCCCTCACATGGGTGGCGGCCATCGGCGGGCTGACGGCCTTCTTCGCCGCGACCATCGCCCTGACGCAGCACGACCTGAAGCGCGTGCTGGCCTACTCCACCATCAGCCAGTTGGGGTACATGTTCCTGGGCGTGGGCGTGGGGGCCTACGCGGCGGGCATCTTCCACCTGACGACGCATGCCTTCTTCAAGGCGCTATTGTTCCTCGGTGCGGGAAGCGTGATGCACGCTCTGGCGGGCGAGCTGGACATCCGCAAGATGGGCGGCCTGCGGAACAAGATTCCCGTTACGTTCTGGACGTTCCTCTTCGCGGCCCTGGCCATCGCGGGATTTCCTGGCTTGGCGGGCTTCTTCAGCAAGGACGAAATCCTGTGGCAAACCTTCGCAAATGGCAAGACCCTGCTGTGGGCGCTTGCGCTGCTCACGGCGGGCCTAACCGCCTTCTACATCTTCCGCCTGGTCTTCACCGTGTTCTACGGCGAGTCCAGGGTGGACAAGAAGGTCGCGGCGCACATTCACGAGTCGCCCAAGGTGATGACGGCGCCGATGGCAATTCTGGCATTCTTCTCGGTCATCGGGGGCTACATCGGCGTGCCGAAGATTCTGGGCGGCAGCAACTGGATTGAGCACTACCTGGACGGGAGCCTGGGCTGGCACGCGCCCGAAGCGGCCATCGCCGAGACAGCCCATGCGTCGGCGGGCACCGAGTGGGCCTTGCTCATCCTGTCCGTCATCGTCGCGCTGGCGGGCATCGGCCTGGCCTACGTGTTCTACGTCAGGCGCACCGATTTGCCCACGCGTGTCGCCAAGAGTCTGGGTGGGCTGTACACCCTCGTGTACAACAAGTACAAGGTGGACGAGTTGTACATGGCGGTCATCGTCAAACCGCTGCGGGCCGTTGGGAAGTTTTTCGCCGAGAGCGTGGATGGTCCCGTGGTGGATGGCATTGCGGAAGGCATCGCGGCGCTGGTGGCGCTCATCGGGCGCGGGCTACAGGCGCTCCAGACGGGCCTGGCCCGCAACTACGCCCTGGGCATTCTGGTGGGTGCGGTGTTGCTGCTGGCGTATGCGTTGGTAAGGTAAAGCGGTCAGCAATTAGCAGTCAGCCTTCGGAAGTGGCGGATGGCTGAACGCTCGCAAAGACAGTTACCAAGGAGACTCAGCGAAGATGAATCAAATGGGTTTTCCCCTTCTGACGCTGGTGGTGTGGCTGCCCCTGCTGGGCGCGATCCTGGTCTATGCGTTCCGCCGCGAGCAGGTGAAGGCGGTCAAGGTCGTGGCGCTGGCCTTCACCGCATTGACCTTCGTGGGGACGCTGCTCCTGTGGGCCTTCTTCCGCTCTGGCGAGGCGGGCTACCAGTTCGTGGACAGGGCCGCGTGGATTCCCCAGTTCGGGGTTGAGTACGCGCTGGGGGTGGATGGCATCAGCCTGTTCCTGGTCATCCTGGCGGCGCTGCTCTTCGTCGTGGCGGTGCTGACCTCGTGGCGGCTGCTCCCGGCCGAGGGGATGCGCGGCTACTTCGCGCTCCTGCTGTTCATGGAGACAGGCGTGCTGGGCGTGTTCACCGCGCTGGACTTGGTGCTGTTCTACGTCTTCTGGGAAGTGATGCTGGTTCCGGCCTTCTTCCTCATCGGCCGATGGGGTGGCGCGAAGCGGGTGCGGGCCGCCACCAAGTTCTTCATCTACACGATGGCAGGCTCGGCCCTCATGCTCGTCGCCATCCTGGCGCTGGGGTACGTGGCCTATTCAGCCACCGGCGCGTGGACGTTCAACGTGGCCAACTTGGCGGGCGTGCGCATCCCGTGGTATACCCAGTTGGCGCTGTTCGGAGCCTTCGCCCTGGCCTTTGCGGTGAAAGCGCCCGTGGTGCCGTTCCACACCTGGCTGCCCGACGCCTACGTGGAAGCCCCCACGCCCGTAACGATTCTCCTGGCCGGCATCCTGGGCAAGATGGGCGTGTACGGGTTCATCCGATTTGCGATTCCCCTGTTCCGCGACGCGGCGGTGTACTTCGGTCCCACCATCCAGATTCTGGCGGTGATCGGCGTCCTGTACGGCTCGCTCATCGCGCTGGTGCAGACAGACCTCAAGCGGCTGGTGGCGTATTCCAGTCTGGCGCACGTGTCCCTCATCGTGCTGGGCCTGTTCGCGGTGAACGCCCAGTCTATGTCGGGCGCGGTGTTCCAGTCGGTGAGCCATGGCATCTACATCGCGGCACTGTTCGCGCTGCTGGGCGCGCTGGAGGCCCGGAAGGGAACCCGCGACATCGCGGCGTTTGGCGGCGTGTGGAAGGCCGCGCCGGTGATGGGATTCTTCCTGCTAATCGCGGTGCTGGCGTCGGTGGGCCTGCCCGGGCTGAACGCCTTCGCGGGCGAGTTTGTGCTGCTCCTGGGCGTGTTCAAGGCGCAGAAGGCCCTCGCCGTCCTGGGTGCGCTAGGGATGATCTTCGGCGCGTGGTACATGCTGACACTGTTCCAGCGCGTCATGCAGGGCGCGGCGAAACCCGAAGCCCTGGCCGACCTGACGGGGCTGGAGAAGGTTACCGTAGCGCCTTTGCTGTTGCTGGCGCTGGTGTTCGGCGTCCAGCCCAATTTGCTGTACAGCATCATCGTGCCCGCTGTGGAAGCGGTGGTCAAGGCCGTAGCGGCGCGTTGATGGACTAGTCCGGACTTCGGGAGTCGGCGAGGCTCCCGGGGTCTTCCGATGTTCATTGCGGAGGAAGACGTTCATGGCGATTGATCTTCAGGTTCTCGCTCCGGAAGCGATCATCCTGGCGTTCGTGCTCATCACCCTGTTCATCTACGCCTTGGGCAGCAAGCGGAGCACGACGCTGATGGGCTGGCTGGCGCTAGCAGGGGTCGTCCTTGCGGGCGCGGCCTCGCTCTACTACTGGGGAGATACAGCGCCCACCTTCCAGGGCATGGTCGCGGCGGACGGCTACGGCCTCTTCGCCAATTTGGTGTTCCTGTTGGCGGCCGGCCTCGCTATCCTCATGGGGCTGGAGGCTGTGCGGCGGTTTGACCTGCCCGCTGAGGTCTTCGTGCTCGTTCTCATCGCCACACTCGGCATGATGCTCCTCGGCTCAGCGGTCAACCTGGTGGCGGTGTTCCTGGCGCTGGAAATCCTGTCCATCGCGTTGTACGTCCTCACCGCGTCGGAGCGGGACGAGTGGCGCTCGCTGGAAGCGGGCATGAAGTACTTCATCTTGGGCGGGTTCGCGTCGGCCTTTCTCCTGTTCGGAATCGCTATGATTTACGGGGCCACGGGGACGTTCTCGCTGGCCGAGATTGGGGCGAAAGGCGGGTCGCTTTGGGCGTTGCGGGACGCGCCACTGCTGGCTGCTGGCCTGGTCTTCCTGCTCATCGGATTCGCGTTCAAAGTGGCCCTTGTCCCGTTCCAGATGTGGACGCCCGACGTGTACGAAGGCGCACCGTCGCTGGTAACGGCGTTCATGTCTGCGGGTGCCAAGGCGGCGGGATTCGTCGCGCTCATCCGTATCCTGGAGACCGCCTTCCCCTATTGGCGGGCAGAGTGGGGCTGGGTGCTGGCGGTCATCGCCGTACTCACCATGTCGTGGGGCAACATGGCGGCGCTGGGCCAGCGGAGCGTCAAGCGCATGTTGGCCTACTCGTCCATCGCCCACGCGGGATACATCGTCATTGGCCTGGCGGTGGCGGCCCGCACGGGGTACGCTAGCGTGTTGTTCTACCTCATCTGCTACACCCTGATGAACGTAGGCGCGTTCGCGGTGGTCATGGCGATGGGGCGCAAGGGCGAGCCCAACGAGGACCTGGACGACTACACGGGCCTGATTCGTCGGAAGCCCGGCCTGGCCCTGGCTATGGCGCTGTTCATGCTGGCGCTGGCGGGCATCCCGCTGACCGCCGGATTCCTGGCGAAACTGTATGTGTTCTCCGCGGCAGTGGTAGAAGGGTATGCTTGGCTGGCCGCCGTTGCGATTGTCAACGCGGTCATCTCGGCGTACTACTATCTGCGCGTGGCGGCGCGGATGTTCTTTGGCGAGGCGCGGGCGGAAGCGGCCCCCGTCCATGTGTCGGCGCCGCTGGGCTTCGTGGTGGCCCTCACCAGCCTGGCGACGGTTTTCCTGGGCGTGTATCCCGCGCCGCTGCTGGAATTCATCCAGGCAGCCATACGCCCCTTGGTGGGGTTCTAGAGGCGCTCACCGACCGAGCGCTACTCCCGACGGGGTAGCGCTCGTTTGCTATTCCTGGGCCATCACCACAGAGCCACCAAGACGGGGACGGTCTTCCGATTCTCTGCGTCTCAGCGGTGATAAGCGGTCAGCCTCCGAGACTGCCTGTAGGGTCAACACTTTCGTGGAGGTGTGCTGTGAAACTGGACTACAAGAAGACGTTCACACTGGGCTTCGGATTTCTGGGCATCAGTCTGCTATGGGCGCTGTACAACTCTTTCGTGCCCATCTTCCTGCAATCGGGCAACCCGGAATTCACCCGCCAACTGCTAGAGGCAGGCAAGGCGCTGCCGACCGTGGCGGGGTTCGGCCTGAGCGCGGGGCTGGCCGGGTTCATCATGACGCTGGACAATATCGCGGCGGTGTTCATCCAGCCGTGGATCGGCGTTCGGAGCGACAAGACGCGCACGCGGTGGGGACGCCGCATGCCGTACATCCTGGTGGGCGCGCCCATCGCGGCAGTGGCGTTTGCAGTTATCCCGTTCGTCGTGAAGGCGATTCCCCAGTCGCTGAACGGCCAGTTGAGCCAGATGCCGGGCCTGTTCGCGGCGTTCGTCCTGGCCATCGGCGTGATGCTGCTGGCGATGAGCATCTTCCGCACGCCGGTCATCGCCCTGATGCCCGACATCACCCCATCGCCACTGCGGAGCAAGGCCAATGGCGTCATCAACTTGATGGGCGGCGTGGGGTCGCTGCTGGCGTTTTTCGGTGGTTCCATGCTGTACAACATTGACCCGGCGCTGCCGTTTGTTGTGGGCGCAGTGGTCATGCTGGGGGCGTGCCTCATCGTCGTGTGGCGCATCAAGGAGCCGAAAGATTTCCCGCAGGACCCGGAAGAGAAGCCGCTGGGCGTCATCGCCAACCTGAAGGAGGTGCTGGCTGCCCCCGACCGCAGTGCCATCCGCATCCTGCTGGCCATCTTCTTCTGGTTCCTGGCGTTCAACGCGCTGGAGACGTTCTTCACGTCCTACGGCGTGTTCTACCTGGGTATTTCCGAGAGCCGCGCGGCGCTCCTGCTGGGGTTCTTCTCGGTGTCGTTCATCATCTTCTCCATCCCGGCCGGGTTCATCGCCACCAAGTTCGGGCGCAAGCGGACGATCCTGACGGGCATCGTGTCGCTGGCGGTTCTGCTGTTCTTGGGCTACTGGATTCCCAACGTAACGTTCATCACGGTGATGTTGGTGCTGGCCGGGTTCGCGTGGGCGCTCATCAACATCAACTCGCTGCCGATGGTGGTGGATATCGCGCCGCAGAGCCGCCTGGGGTCGTACACCGGGCTATACTACTTCTTCTCGGCGTCGGCGGCCATCGTGGGGCCCATCGTGGCTGGGGCGCTGGTGGACTGGGTCGGCGCGTACAACGTCATCCTGCTGTCTTCGCCGGTGTTCGCGTTGATCGCGGGGCTGTTCATGCTGGGAGTCAAGCGCGGCGAGGCCATCGCGGAGTAGCGAATTCACCGCGGAGGCGCAGAGTGCGCGGAGGGGAATAGGTTCTAGATTCTGCCTCTGCGGTCTCTGCGTCTCTGCGGTGAACTGTAGTTTCTACCTGTGTTTGCCAGATGGCAGGCGGCCGGGGTATAATGCCGCATCCCCCACCGGAGGACAGATGGGATGCAGGTTGAACTCATCGCCATCACGCGCTACCTGCGCGGCAACGGCACGCCCGAGGAGTTGCTGGAACACGCGGGGCGCGTGTGCTACCGCTCCGAGTCGCGCGGCGAACCGGGGAAGTTCCTCATGGCCCGCGTCCGCGAGGGACACGAGAGCCTGATTGAGCACGCCTCGGCCACATTTGAAATATCCGGCATCTCCAGGGCCTGCACCCACCAACTGGTGCGCCACCGCATCGCCAGTTACTCGCAGGAGTCCCAGCGCTACGTGGACCTGTCCGCGCCGGAATACGTGATCCCGCCATCGGTCGCCAATGACCCGGAGGCTATGCAGGTCTGGCGAGAGGCCACCGAGGGGCTGGCCGAGGCTTATCGCCGCCTTCGCGAGCGCGGCATTTTCAAGGAGGACGCGCGATTTCTGTTGCCCAACGCCACGGCGACCCGCATCGTGGTTACCATGAACTTCCGTTCGTGGCGGCACTTCATCAAGGAGCGTGCGCTGAACCGCGCGGCGCAGTGGGAAATCCGCGAGGTCGCCAATCGCATCCTGGACATCCTGTACGAGCAAGCGCCATCGGTCTTTGAGGACTTGATCCGTGAGCGATCGGCCCAGTCTTGACGCCTACTTCATGCATATCGCCCGCGTGGTGGCGAGCCGTTCCACGTGCCTGCACCGGCATGTGGGCGCGGTCATCGTCAAGGGCAAGCAGATCGTGTCCACCGGATACAACGGCGCGCCGGCGGGCCAGCCCCATTGTCTAGACATCGGGTGCGCGCGCGAGGGCGTGCCGTCGGGCCAGCGGTCCGAATTGTGCCGCGGCGCCCACGCCGAGCAGAACGCCATCAACTTCGCCGCGCGGTTTGGTATTAGCATTGAGGGGGCCACGCTATACACGACCCATTTCCCCTGCTCGTGGTGCGCCAAGAGCATCGTCAACGCGGGGATTCGGCGCGTGGTCTACGCCGAGGACTACCCCGACCCGCTAGCCAAGGCGATTTTGGCGGGGCTGGATGTGGTGCAGGCCCCGGAGGGGGATTGAGGGTTCTACCCCTTGATTACCGTCAGGCATGCAATAGGGCGTTCCCGGGTCTAAGCCGCGTGCCCTCTGTCAAGCAATTGCTCGTAGCGCTTTACCAGTTCAGCGTCCTGTAGCGCCTCGGCGAACTCGCTGAGCCAATACCGAATGTAGTCTTGGTCCAGATTGTCGCGTTGCTCCATCAACAAAGATTCTACGTCTAGCCAGTCTTTGTTACGCCCGGCTACAGCCTTTTGGATAATGAGATCTTCCGCTGAGCACACTTTCACCGACCAGCCCCCCAGGTCTCGTAGCACCGCGCGCTGGACGATGAGTTCCTCGTAGCCAGGCAGCGCCAGCAGGAGATCTATGGTAACTCCGTCAACCAGGATGTCCACAATCAGGGGATTGGGGGGCACGCCTGGCCGTGCGGGTTCAGGAAATGCCGCCCTCAGCTCCGCACGAGCTGCGGCGTAGTCGTAGTTGGGGACAAGGACTTTAATATCCGCGCCATACGTAGACCGGATAACCCCCCCATTGAGAGAGTGCGATGCCCCCTATGACGGCATAGTCGTAGCCGTGTGAAGTGAGAAAATTGATCACCTTGCGGACTGCAGTCTCAAGTCGTGTCTCCATGCGCCCGTCTCCAGTGCTCCAGCCTCTGCACGCGCTCGTAATAGCGGTTGAGGGCTGCGATCTTCTCGCTCCGCTGATGTGCGCTGGGCTGTGGGCACAGGCGCCAGCAGAACTCCAGGAGCGCGACATACCGCTGCCACAACTCTGCAGGGGACAAATGCTCGCGCCCGCGAACACGTTCGACCGCTTTGCTCCACTCTCGGAGTGCCTGATATGCCTGGCGATAGAGTTCTTTGTCCAGCCCCATGGTTTCATCCACCCCGCGCCTAGGCAAACACGCAGGTTTGCCCAGGCGTCCGAGCACACATTTCCGAGATCAGTATAACCTGAACTCGCCCGCGAGTCAACGCGAGTCGTAGCGCTGCTCCTACCCCTTCATCACGGCCAGGGGCCTGAGGCGCGCCACCTTGCGGGCGATTCCCGCCGCGTGGATGGTGTCCACCACGGCGTCCACGTCCTTGTAGGCGTCGGGCGCTTCCTCGGCCAGGCCCGCCAGGCTCCCGGCCCGCACCTCTATCCCCTGCGCCTTGAGTTGGTCGCGCAGTTTCTCACCCCGCACCTGGCGCTTGGCCTCGGCGCGGCTGAGCAGCCGCCCCGCCCCGTGCGCGGCGGACCCGAAGGTCTCCTCTATCGCCTTGTTCGTCCCCACCAGCACGTAGGATGCCGTGCCCATGTCGCCCGGAATCAGCACGGGCTGGCCCACACCGCGGTAGTCCGGCGGGAGCGACGGATGCCCCGGCCCGAAGGCCCGCGTCGCGCCCTTGCGGTGCACGCACAGTTTGGTGGGCTTGCCGTCAATGATGTACTCCTCAATCTTGGCGATGTTGTGCGCCACGTCGTACACCACGCGCAGGTGCCAATTGCGGAACCTCGGCGCGAGCACCTGCTCAAAGGCCTGACGGGTCATCTGGGTCAGGCACTGGCGGTTGGCCCAGGCGTAGTTGGCCGCGCCGGCCATCGCCCCGAAGTACGCCTTGCCTTCGGGCGAGTTCAGCGGCGCGCAGACCAGTTCTCGGTCGGGCAGGCGGATGCCGTACTTCTGCACGGCGCTCTGCAGAGATCGGACGTAGTCGGTGCAGACCTGGTGGCCAAGCCCGCGTGACCCCGAATGGATTTGCACCACCAGTTGCCCTTTGAACAGGCCCAGCGCGTCCGCCGCTTCCTCGTCGTAGATTTCCTCCACCTCCTGCACCTCCAGGAAGTGATTGCCGGAGCCAAGCGTGCCCAATTGGTCGCGCCCGCGCGCTTTGGCCCGTTCGCTCACGGCCGATGGGTCGGCGCCCGGCATGGCCCCGCGCTCCTCTAGGTGGTCCAAATCCTCGGCGCTGCCGTAGCCGGCCTTGACGGCCCACTCGGCCCCCCTCACCAGCACCTCGTCCAGCTGCCTGTTGGACAGCTTGATGGGGCCGGTTTCGCCCACGCCACTGGGCACGGTGTTGTACAGGACGTTGATGAGGTCGCCCATGATGGGCCTGACGTCCGCCGCATTCAGCCCCGACGCCAGCAGGCGCACGCCGCAGTTGGACACCACGAACCCGTTGGCGATGAAGTTGTGCTCTTCGTGGGCGACGGTGAAATCGTACACGTCCCCCCGGTAATCGTCGGCGGGCTCCACTGCCACGACCGTATCCCACGCCATGCCCGACATGCCTAGCCCCGCTGTAGCCTCATCCGCGAACTGCAAGAAGGGCACGAATGCCTGCCCGACGCGCGGGCCGGTGCTCCGCCCCTCCCACAGCGAACGCTCCACGAACCGTTCGTTGGCGAGCGAACCCACCAGCGCATCCTTGATCTCCTGGGCGGTCTTGCCCTCGGCGCGCAGGGCCACAGCCCTCTCCGCCACCGACGCGCGCTCGGCCAGCGCCCGCTGCTTCAGGCGCAGGTAGGTAACGGCGACGCTCGCCAGAGCGCGCTTCTCGCGGTGGCACTCAAAACCCACACGGCTCCAGAGTCGGATCAGATTCTCCGACGAAGAGGCGATGCCCAGCCGCAGGCGGACCGAGCGAGAACCGTCGGCATTCATCTGCTCGGCGCGCTGGCCGATGGGAAGCGTTTCCACGCCGAAGTCTGCCAGGACCGCGGCGACATCCCGCAGCCATGCCAGCCCGCTCTCCACGAACGGCTCGCGCTTGTTCACGGAGAGGGTCGGCGCTTCAAAGTTGTAGTCGTGATCCGTAACGGTTCCGGGAGCGTTCATCTCCGCCCCAAAGAGGGCACCAAGGAACAGCCGCTTCTGCCACAAGGGAGCGCGCTTGATCCATGCGGGCATCCGCCAATCCGAACGGGCCTTGTTGCCCAGCGGCAAGCCAAGCGATGCCAAGAGCACGACAAGCGCCGTGGAACTGACCTTGAACCACGTCTCCACGTTGTCAAACTCGTAGGCCCTGTACGGCGTGTTGACCGAGCGGTGGCGCGTACGCGCGTACACGCGGGATGGCGTGAACCCGATGGCGAGCACGTCGCGCCGCAAGTCCTCTAGGTCTTCCACCCGCCCATAGCAAGCCAACACGCCCTTGCCGCTCTTGTGTAGCGTCAGCGAGCCATCGCCCCAGGCCGCACCCATGAGCCGCAGGAGATGCGGCAGGGCAGGCGACGAGTAGCGCAAGGGCAACAGGCCCCGCTTCTCCAATTGGGCCACGATCTGGAGCGCAGCGTTGCCGGCCACACCCTTGCCCAGTCGCTGGAGCGCGGCTTCTACATCGGCGTGCGTGAGGATCACGTCATCGGACGGCCGCTCGTAGGGGACGCCGTCAAACCCCATGACCGCCACCGTCTCGCCCTCCCGAATCCGGCCTAGTGGCTTCATGCCGTCCGGCGTCCAGAACGGGTGGTCGGCCGTGGCGGTAACGGTGCGACCCGATGCCGTGCGGACGCGCAGGACTCGGGCGCGCGGGCTCTGGCGGATAAACCGCACAATGCCGGTCCGGGCCTCGCAGTTGGCCGACAGCGACTGGCAGGCGAGGGTCTCGTCCCGCCAGGCGGTCTCCAACTCGGCGATGGTGCGGGTGTAGCCCAGCGCGCTCAAGACCAGGCTATCCCCCGCGAGGCAGTTGATATCATACCCCACTCCCCCAGGCGAGATGACGCCCTCGGGATACCGCGTCGCCGCCACGCCGCCGATGCTGAATCCATATCCCTGATGGATGTCGGGCATGGCGAGCGCATAGCCGACGATGCCGGGCAGCGTCGCCGTGTTGACCAACTGTTCCACCGAGCGGTCCTTGAGCGCGATTTCCAGCATCTTCTCGTCGGCGTAGATGCGCGCGGGAACGCGCATGTCGGCCCGAAAGGTTTTCGGGATTTCCCACAGATAGTCGTTGATTTTGACGAAGTCCTTCTTGGTGATCATGGTTCCTCCTCATCTTCGGCAATCTGGAGTGAGGCGAAACCCGGAGACGCTACTGGTTCCATGCAACTTGTTCGTCATCTCCGGGCGAACTCGTCAGCCGCGTCAGCGCCCCGCCCGCCGCCGAGATGCGGTAAATCTCGCCCTGCCCATCCCGCCACGACGTGAACACGATCCAGCGGCCGTCGGGCGACCAGTCGGGGTAGCGGTTGTACTGTGGCGCGGCGCGGCTGTCGGTCAGGCGAACCAGCGTGCCCTCCACATTGCGCGGGTCGGCGACGTACAGTTCCAGCAGGCCCGTCCGCGCTGACACAAACACGATGCGCGAGCCGTCGTGCGAGTAGGCTGGGAAAGCATCGGACGCGGGGTTGTTCGTGAGCCGCCGCTCGGCACCCGTCTCCACGTCCACCGCGTACAGTTCAAAGTTGCCGTCGCGCGCCGACGTGAAGACAATCTGTCGGCCATCGGGCGACCAAGTCGGGAAACTGTCCCAGGCCGAGTTGTAGGTCAGTTGCCGCTTTCCGCTGCCGTCAATCTGGCTGATGAAAATCTCCCAGTCGCCGTCCTCGTTGGACACATAGGCGAGGCGCCGGCCGTCCCGCGACCAGACGGGGTGAATCTGGTCGCCCGCGCCCTGGATGGCGGCGATGACCATGGGTGGGTTCAATCCACCGCCCAGGTCCAGTAGGTAGATGTCGGCATCGCCTCCGCGATCGGACGAGAAGGCGATCCACCGGCGATCGGGCGACCAACTGGGGTCGCCGTCCTTCGCCGGATGCTGGGTCAGGTTCTGGACCGCCGACCCATCGGGCCGCATGACGTAGATGTCGTAGTTGCCCGTGCGATTGGACGCGAAGGCAATGAGCGCCTCGGTAACAGGCTCGCCTGACGGGATGGGTTGCAGATAGTTGCCACTGCACCAGCCGATTAGCCCGATTTCGTCCACGGAGACCTGGTACCAGGGGATGGCGTCCGCCCACTGCGGGCCGGCCAGCAGCGTAACGCGCGTGTTGTATGGCGCTTTCCACAGCACGGCGTGGGCCAGGCCGGGGCCGGTGCGGATGTTTAGGCCATCCGGCGCGGTAACGTAGGCGCGGCCTCCCACGACCAGCCCCGACGGCGGCGGTGGGGGCGGCGTAGGTTCCGGCTGGCGCAGACGGAGTCGCGCTTCCTCAATCAGCGGCCTCGCCAGGTTGATGGGGCGGATGTAGCCCATCTTGGCAGGCAGGCTCGTGCTGTACCAGATTTGGCTGGGGACGCCGATCAACTCTCCCTGCCGGTTCAGCGCCATGCCGCCGCTGTTGCCCGGGCTGATCTCCGTGTCGGTGGTGATCCGCTCGCCGGTCTCGTCGCGGGCACGCCCCGACATGATGCCCTTGGTGATGGTGGGATACCCCTCGGTAAGCGCCGGATAGCCCAGTATGAAGATGGGGTCGGGCGCGTCCATTAGGTCCGAGTTGCCGATTCGCACCGTGGGGAACGGCGGGAACGGGCCACCGCTTCCCTGGTACCGGCGCACTATTCGGAACACAGCCAGGTCCAGAGTCGGGTCATAGGCGAGGTACTGCGCCACATACTCCTTGACGGCAGGCGATGTCGGCGAGCGGAACAGGCCCACGTACACCTCGCCTGCCGTGTTCCGCGCCACGATGGTGTTATCTTCCCTGTACCACAGGACGTGCCAGTTAGTGAGGATGAGTCCCCGGCTATCCACCAGCGAGCCGGACGCCGCCCCGACGATGTTCCCCGCGTCGTCAGGCACCCAGAGTTTCACCAGGGCAACGCGCACGGCGCGAACCTGCTCCTCCTCCGACGGCGTCGGGAGGGGCGTGACCGTGGGCCATGGGGTCCGCGTGGGGGCGACTGTCGCGGTGGGCGTCGGTGTGGGGACCGGCGGCGACTCAATCCGGAATGTGGCAACCTGCACAGACTGCCCCGCCAGGATGAGTTCCAGTCGGTAGTCTCCACTGATGAGGCCGTTGACGTCTTCCAGCGCGACGTATTTGGCGGTGCCAGCCTGGCCGTCGCGGGCCGTGTTCCATGTGAACAGCTCCTCGCGCCATAGGGCATTGTTCCAGTACCAGCGCAGCGCGTAGGGCATTCCATCGGCCATGTCCTGGTAGGCCCAGACGGCGAAGACGCGCTGCGTCCCAGGCGGAAATACCTGCTTCGTAGCGATAACTCGGCCGGGCAGGGGCGGTTCGTCGGTGAAAGCCAACGGCCCGAAGGCGGGGGCAGGCGTGGCCGTTGGCGTTGCGGATGGCGTGGGCCACGGCGTGGGCGACGGCGCAGGAGTACGGAACAGAGTGCACGATGAAAGCATCAGCGACAGCGCCAGGAAAAGACCGACCGCTGCTAACATTCTGTGGTTCATCTTCACACCGCCTTTGCAGAACAAACGGCGCGAAACCCGCGGCGGGACTCCGCTTGAAAGACGGCTTTCACCGCCGAGGCGCCGATGTTGCAGAGACGATACGAGCCGAATGTCTGCGCCATCGCCTCGTGGTGAATTCAGTGAGCCCAGTTGCTACTATTATAAGGTGCGAAGCGACCTCCTGACAAATAGGCGCGCGACGCGTTCCAAAGCCTGTGGGTGGCACTGTCATTCCAAGCTGCATAGCCGCGAAGAATCTCGGCGACCACCCCATACGCGGGGCCGAAGCCGCCGTGCTAAAAGGACGAAGCCCCGTTGGGGTTTGTGCATCTTGTATGACGGCGATCCCTGACCGCCGCTACCCGTGCAGGCAGGTATGGAAACCTGCCCTACGCCTGGCTGCTCCCGTCCTGTCGTTCTGAGCGGCGCAGCCGCGAAGAACCTCGCCAACCAACGACAAAACCGCGCGGCCTTGACAAGGCGACAGGATTGTTATAGAGTTATAGTAAAATGGCATGAGGAGCGGCTACGGGGGTACGATGGACTTCTCCATTCGGATTGACCCGAAAAGCAGCATACCGATCTTCGTCCAGATCATGAGTCAGATCAAGCACCTCATCGCGTCTGGCGCACTCCAGCCTGGGCAGCAATTGCCCACGATCCGCGAACTCGCCGTCAGCCTCACGGTCAACCTGCACACGGTGGCCCACGCCTACGCCGAGTTGGAGAAAGAGGGCCTGCTGACCATTCAGCGCGGGCGTGGCACCTTTGTGTCCGAACAGAGCGGCAGCGCCCAGTTAGAGGACGTTCGCGCGCTCAAACTGCAGAGCCTCGTGGAGGGTCTGTTCGTGGAGGCGTTGAATCTGGGGTACGATGCGGAGGAAGTGCGACGGGCGGTTGAGCAGCACATGGAGCGATGGCGAACCACAGTGCAACAGTCGGCCACAGATGGACGGGAGGAATAGCGCACGATGGAAGAAGAAATCATACGTGGGCGGTTCATGGAAGGAGCCAGTTTCCAGTTCAAGGCGTTCAACGCGATTTCGCTGGTCATGGCGGCGGTGGTCACCGGCGCGGGGCTTGCGGTGGGGATGCTGGCCGGGGACTGGCGCTGGGGGATTCCGCTGTACATCGCGGCGGTGGGCTTGCTCTTCGGGTTCAAGGTGGCGCAGCACTGGGAGCGGGCGGTCATCCTGCGGCTGGGCAAGTTCCACCGCGTGGCCGGGCCGGGGCATTTCTGGATCATCCCGCTGGTGGATCGCATCGCCGCGTGGGTGGATCACCGGATGATGGTAACGCCCTTCGGCGCCGAGAAGACGCTCACGCGCGACACCGTGCCGGTCAACGTGGACGCCGTCCTGTTCTGGGTGGTGTGGGACGCGACCAAGGCGGCCCTGGAGGTGAAGAACTACCGCATGGCCATCGCTTGGGCGGCGCAGACGGCGCTCCGGGACATCATCGGCAAGATGGACTTGGCGGACATCCTTGTGGGGCGCGAGAAGATTGATGCCGAACTCCAGCAGATCATAGATCACCGCACGACGCCCTGGGGCATCACCGTGGAGTCGGTAGAGATTCGGGACGTGGTGATTCCCGAGGCGCTGGAGGACGCCATGTCACGGCAGGCGCAGGCTGAGCGGGAACGCCAAGCGCGCATCATCCTGGGTCAGGCCGAGCAGCAGATCGCCAAGAGTTTCGTGGAGGCGGCCCGGCAGTACGAAGACCACCCGATGGCCTTTCGCCTCCGCACCCTGAACATGATCATGGAGGGCGTGAAGGAGCGCGGGTCGCTGGTGGTGGTGCCCTACGACGAGATGCGCGATGCGGGGGCCATCGCGGGCCTCAGCGCGCTGAGCAACAAGGAGGCCCAAGCGAAGGAGTAGACTTGACCACAGAAAGCAGCCCATTGTCATTGCGAGCGAAGCGCAGCAATCTTAGGCCCTACGGTTCCAAGGCGAAGCGGAAGGGAGCAGCGACAACCGACACCCTCGCGGGGCGCGGGCAGAACTCCGTCCCGCGAGTTTTGTGAAATCTGTCCTAATATCTTGACAACGCGCAGATTCCGTGTTATAATGTGCATAGTTATAGTGAACTATAACTATAGACCTTGTGTGCAATAGCGAGGAGAACTCGGATGTCAGAAACCAAAGTCTCCCGAAGAACGTTCCTCCGTTACCTGCTGGGCACGGGCGCGCTGGCGGCTGCGGGCGGGGTCGGGGTCGGCCTAACCCAGGGCGCGCAGGCCGCTCTGGCCCGCACCGACAAGCCGAAAGCCCGCTACGCCCTGATCATTGACACCACCAAGTGCGTGGGCTGCGGTGCATGTGTCCGCGCCTGCAATATCCGCAACCATCTGCCCGAGGGCAAGAGTTACGTCCACATCGTGCAGAAGGGCGACGCGAAGCACCCGTGGTTCATGCCCGTGCAGTGCCAGCACTGCGCCGATGCGCCCTGCGCGCGGGTGTGCCCCACGCGAGCCACGTACCATCACGAGAGCGGCGTCGTCCTCATCAACGAAAAACTGTGCGTCGGGTGCAAGTACTGCGAGGTGGCCTGCCCGTACCAGGCCCGCACCTTTGACGAGGAGCGCGGCGTGGTGGACAAGTGCTGGCTGTGCCTGGACTGGGTGAGCGAAGGCAAGGAACCGGCGTGCGTACAGTCGTGCGTTCTGGGGGCGCGCATCTTCGGCCGGCTGGACGACCCCACTAGCGAGGTCGCCCAACTGGTGGCGTCGGGCAAGGCCAAGCCGCTGCACCCCGAATTCGGCACCCATCCGGCAGTCCTGCATTACATCATTGAGGGGTAGTGAGATGGGACAGACAGCCTGGGGTTGGTTGATCGCCATTTACCTGTTCCTCGGTGGACTCGGGGCCGGTTCATTTTTGATGGCAGCCTTCTTTGAACTGAGTGGTTGGCGCTATCGGAGCAAGTTCTGCCCGGTGGCGCTGGTGGGCGCGACGGTGAGCGGGCCGCTGGTGGCGCTGGGCAGCCTGTTGCTCATCTTTGACCTGGGCGCGGGGCGGATGCAACCGTGGCGCATTCTCTATATGTTCACCCACTTCAGTTCGGTGATGACGTGGGGCATCTACATCCTGAGCATTTTCATCCCGCTGGCCCTGGTGTACGGCTTCCTGGAACTGATGGAGTCCGAGCCCTGGCTGAAAGGGTTTGTGGCGGCGCGGCTGCCCTGGCTTTTGCGCAACGGCCGCACCTACCGCAGGTGGGTTGCCGCGGTGGGCAGCGTCTTCGCGGTGGCGACGGCGGTGTACACCGGCGTGCTCATCAGCGACGTGGGGCCGGCCATCCCCCTGTGGAGCCAGCCGGTGCTCCCGTTCGTGCGCATTCCCATGCTGCCCATCCTCTTCTTCATCTCGGCCATCTCCACAGGGATGGGCCTCACATTTGACATCTCGGCCACCATCGCGGACCCCGAGATTCAGCGGCGGTTCCGCATCATGGACCTGAGCCACATCCTGCTCATCGGGTTGGAGAACATCGCCATCGGGCTGCTGTTCATTTCGGCTCTGAGTTCGGGGGGCTCGGCTGCGGAGTCGGCCCGCATCGTCCTGTACGGGCCGTTGGCGGTCGTGTTCTGGGTGGGCGTTGTGTTGGTGGGCCTTGCGTTCCCGTTCGTCGTCCACGCTTACGCCATCGGCCGCGGGCAGCACTCCCTGGCGTCGGGCGTTGGCTCCGGCGTGGGGATTGTCATCGCCGGCCTGCTCCTGCGATACATGATTGTCTATGCCGGCATACCGGCAGCCCTTTAGCGCGAACTGAGGTGAGGACTATGTTCCCATCACGTTGGCCCAAATGGTACCTGATTCCACTCTCACTGGCTGTCGTGGCGATTGCCGTCGTCGCCGGGCTTCTGGCGGAGCCGGTGGGCCAGGCGTTGTCGCCGAAGGTAACTCCGGTCCCCACGCTGTACTTCGTGAACTATGCCGCGCCGCTGTCGGCCGAGTGCGCCAAGTGCCATACCGACCCGCAGGCCCTGGCGGCGTCGGCTGAGTCGCCGGAGACGGCCAAGTCGGCGTACATTGACCCGGCCACGCTGAACACGCCGCATGCGCGCCTGGGGTGCATCACCTGCCACGGCGGCACGGGCAATCAGTCCGACAAAACGGCCTCTCACGATGGCCTCATCGCCGACCTGTCCAAGTCGCACCCGCAGGATTGCCTCACCTGCCACCGCAACCTGCCTGCCGAGATTCCAGGGGACAACCTGCGCACACCCCACGGGGCGGTTGTGAATGCGGCCTGGGAAGGCTCCACGTGCGGGGTGTATTGCAGCGACTGCCACGGCGCGGTGGGCCACGGCTTTGACCCCGTTACCGGCGCGGTAACTTGTTCCATGTCCGTCTGCATGAACTGCCATCGGGAGCGCAATCTGGGCGTGCGGCTGACCGATTGCGACACCTGCCACGTGGGACCGCACGACGTGGCGCAGGTGCTCAGTTGCAGTGACTGCCACACGTCTACCGAGACGTGGAAGCAGACCACGCTCAAGGTGCACCCGATTCAATTGGTGGGCAAGCACGCCACCACCACCTGCTTCACCTGCCACAAGTGGCCCAACTTCAAGGGCCTGTCGGGCGTGTGCAGCGATTGCCACAAGCGCCCGCACACCTTCGGTAACGACAACTGCGCCCTGTGCCACACGCCGCAAGGTTGGGCACAATCGGCCAAGGCGCTGGTAGCGGCAGCCAACCCTATCCCGCACCCGACGCAGGGGCGCGAGAACTGCCGTTCCTGCCACGGCGTACAGGGCGCGATGAGCCTGCCGGCAGACCATAAGGACCGCACCAATGACACCTGCCTGGCGTGCCATTCGCTCGCGCCTTCGCCCGCCATCCTGCACCCCGTGGAGGGGCGCGAGGCCTGTCTGGCCTGCCACGGCGAGGGCAAGATTGCCCAGTTCCCGGTGGCCACCCACGCTGGACGGGCTGAGGCCACCTGCACCACGTGCCACGAGCCGGCGGGCGTAACGCCGCTGCCCATCTCGCACTCCACCCAGGGGCGCGAGGATTGCCTGATGTGTCACGCACCCGGGGGGATCAAGCCGTATCCGGAGACGCATGCGGGCTGGGGCAACATGCTCTGCCTGCTGTGCCACAAGGCGGGCGAGGCCCCGACCAAGGCGGAGCACGTGTTCCCGCAGGACCACGACGGCGCGGCCAAGAACTGTGTCCTGTGCCACCCCAAGAACGACTTCACAACGTATCACTGCGACACGTGCCACGCACAGGCCGGCATGACCCAGGTGCACGGCGCTCGCGGCATCAAGGATATCCAAAACAAGTGTGTGCTTTGCCACCCGACGGGAAAGAAACCGTAGTTCACATGCAAAGGAGGTAGAACATGTACGACTTCATCGGACCGGCAGCCCTGGTAGCCTTTGGAGTGCTGTCCATCCTCGGTGGGGCGCTTGGCCAGATGTGGGCGCGCCGCCGCACGGACTCTCACTAGGAGCGGCCGCTTCGGGGCGGTCTTTCACATAGTCCAGAGACGCTGCTTCCAAACGAAAGTGCCGCCATCCCGAGGGGCGACTCGGGATGGCGGCAGGGTGAACGCTGCGGGCGTGTAGATGGGGGGCCGCAGCGCTATTGTCTGTCTGCTTCGCGGCCCAGGCTGACGTGGAAGACCAGTTCCCAATCCTCAATGATGATGGTGTCGCCGGGCCTCAGCCGCTCGCGCTTGAGCCGCAACAAGCGCTTCCCATTGAGCCACGTGCCGTTGATGCTGAGGTCGCTGACCCAGTACACGCCGTTGGACCTCACGATGACGGCGTGCTCGCGCGAGATGTAGCGGTGATCCGAGTCCAGGACGAGGTGGCAGTGGCCTGATCGGCCGATGAGGAACTCATCGGTGCGAATCGGGTGGCGGGACGAGTGCCCCCCTCTGCGGGTTTCCAGCCAGGCGTCCGGAGGTGCTTCGCCCCAGTCGGACAGGGTCATATCCGTACCGTTGTAACCTAAATGGCCTGACGAGTCCCGCCCTCTCCACTTTTGGGGTAACGTTCGCATCGCGCTTGCCCTCTGACGATGACCCACGCTGTTGCTCGCGGTTCTGCTGGAGCGCGGCACACCCTTTTGCTAGGCGAAAACCCTTCCGCGACATATCATAGCATAACCTGCGCGGGTTGTCAACCCCTTTTTCATGTATGTTTGACCTGAACGCGCCTGTGGATTCGGTTCCAAAGGTTGTTGACTCTGTTCCTGCGCAGTCGCAAAGCGCCCCCAACGATCTCCCAATGGCCGCGAGATTGCCTCGCTTCGCTCGCAATGACAGCAGGCGGCTGGCCTCGGACAACCTACCCAACCGCAGATGGAGCCAAGACCGCCTGTGGCCCAAATTCCTGTGAAACGCCAGTGTGTGATATAATACGCCGCGAATCCACAGCGGCGTGAGTCCAGATGTCCATCCTTGTCGCAGACAACATCTCCAAAGCCTACGGCGCGCAGGACGTGTTCCTGGGCGTGTCGCTCCAGGTGGCCCGCGGCGACCGTATTGCGCTCGTCGGTCCCAACGGGCACGGCAAGACCACGCTCCTGCGCATCTTGGCCGGGCTGGAACCTCCCTCGTCAGGCACTGTGAGCCGCGCGAAAGGGCTGACCATCGGCTACCTGCCCCAGATCGCCGACCTGGACACGCCCCGAACTTTGTACGAGGAGGCCCTGACGGCGTTCCAGCCGCTCCTGGACATGCAGGGGGAACTCCGTCGCC
>JARYMK010000049.1 GCA_029907165.1 Anaerolineae bacterium | reverse complement strand
GCAAGGCGGCGCTGTCGTTCACCCTGTCGGGCTTGGCCGTATGGGCGCTGGCGATGGCCGTGGCCGCGGCGCTGGGCCCCGTCCTTCCGCAGGGTTTGGCGGGGCTGCGAGCCGACCGTGCGCTTGCCTCGTTTGACGATTTCCAGGTTTTCTCGCATGAGACCCCACACGCATTGCCGCGCCTGTGGCTGCCTGTCGCGATACGGTAGCACAGGCCCGATGCTGAACTGATCAGCCTTCCGCCAGGTACGTTTGCCTCCGCGTCTTCTTGACAAACCGCCCGATTCGGGGTATACTATTGTTGGTCTATAAAAACGACTTTCATGTAGCGAAAACGGCATCTGGTGCGGTGCAAGCGACGACGCTGTTCCCAAGGGAGGTTGCCCATGCCTGTCTACACCTTTACCCCAGCGGACATTGACCCTCTCCTGGAGGGGCTGGCCATCCTCGGAACCGGCGGCGGAGGCTCCCCTGAGTGGGGCAGGGCCATCATGCGAAACGACTTCGCCCATGGCCGCCACCCCCAGATTATCCCCCTGGAAGAAATCGCCGACGACGCCACGGTCGTCTCCGGCGGCATCATGGGCTCGGTGAAGAAACTGGAAGAGTTCGGCACCGAAGCCATCATGGCCCACTGGGAAGAGCGCTTTGAACTGGAAGCCGTAACCCGCGTCATGGAAGGCATCCTGGGCCGCAAGATTGACCACATGGTCCCCTTTGAGGTGGGCGGGCTGAACACGCCGGTGGTGCTGTCGCTGGGCGCGAGGCTGGGCATCCCCATCATTGACGGCGATGCCCTGGGCCGCTCCGCGCCGGAGACCCAGATGACCAGTTTCATCGGCCACGGCGTTTCGCTCACCCCCATGCCCCTTATTGACTACAACGGCAACGTGGTCATCGTCCAGAGCGCCGTGGACCCGACCTACCCCGACCAACTGGGACGCTGGGTGGTAACGAACGGCGGTGGCCTGGGCGCCAACAACCACTACCCGATGACGGGCCGCCAGGCCAAGCGCGCGGTCGTCCCGGGCACCATCAGCCAGGCGCTGCGCCTGGGCCGAAGTGTGCAGGCGGCGCGAGCGCAGGGCGCCGATCCCGTGGCCGCTGTGGCCACCGAGATGCGAGGCGTGCGCCTCTTCACCGGCAGGATTGCCCGGCTGGACGAGGAGGAGAAACTCGGCTTCTACTTCACCACGGCCACCATCCAGGGCAGGGGGGCCAACGACGGGCAGACCGCGCGGCTCGTGATCAAGAACGAGACGATGCTTCTGGAGATTGACGGGAGAGTGCGGGCCATTTTCCCGGATTTGGTGCTGCTGTTGGATCCGGCCACCGGGCGCGGCCTCATGAGCGTGGAGTTGCGACCGGGGACGGAGGTGGCCCTGGTGGGTGCCCGGTGCCATGAGCGCCTGCGCGAAGCCGTGTACAGCGACGTGGGCTCGCGGGCGTTCAGCCCGGCGCGATATGGCCGGCCTGATTTGACCTATCGCCCCCTGGAGGAGTTGGCGCGATGAACAGCCGTGAGCGCGTTCTGACGGCACTGGCTCACCGCGAACCCGACCGCGTGCCTGTGGATTTCGGCAGCACGTGGATCACCACCATCACCATCCCCAAGTACGAAGAACTCAAGCGCCATTTCGGCATTGACAGCCCCACGGTCGTCATGGAACGTTCGCAGCAAGTGTGCATGGTGGATGAGCGCATCCTGGACGCGTTCCACGTGGACACCGTGGGCGTCTTCTACGGCCCGCCCGAACTGGAGCGGAATCAGTTCGTGGAACTGGGCGAGAATGTGTACCGCGATTCGTGGGGAATCACCTGGCACAAGCCGCCCACCTCGCACTACTTTGACATGCTGAAGCCCGCGCTCGGTGGCGACATCACGATCCACGACGTGCTGAATCACCCCTGGCCCGACCCGCATGACCCCGGCTACACCCGCGGGCTGCGCGAGCGCGTGATGAAGCAACGCGCGTCCACCGACCGCGCGCTGGTGCTGAACCTGTCCATCTGGGTCCTGCAGTGCAGCCAGTTTGTGCGGGGGTTTGAGGACTGGTTTGTGGACCTCATCGCCCAGCCGCGGCTCATGGAGGCCATCTTTGACGCCATCACCGAGTCGCTCCTGGGCGTTGTGGAAGATGTGCTGGACGAGGTGGGCGATCTGGTGGACGTGGTGTCGGTGTCGGACGACATGGGGCATCAGGACAGGACGTGCATCCGCCCCGAACTGTACCGCAAACTCATCAAGCCGCGCCACGCCCGCCTGATGGAGGCCATCAAGTCGCGCACCAAAGCCCCGGTGATGTGGCACACCTGCGGGTCCGTGTATGACCTTCTGGACGACCTGATTGAGATGGGCGTGGACGCGCTGAATCCGGTGCAGACTGACGCTGCGAAGATGGAACCCGAGCGGCTGAAGCGCGATTACGGCGACCGGCTGACCTTCTGGGGTGGGATTGACGCGATCCGCGTCCTGCCCTTCGGCACGCCGCAGGACGTGGAGGAGGAAGTGAAGCGCAAAATCCGGGTGTTTGCGCCCGGCGGAGGCTATATCCTGAACTCGGTGCACAACATTCAGCCCAATGTGCCGCTGGAGAACCTGTTTGCCATGTTTGAGGCGGCGCAGAAGTACGGGCGTTACCCCATTGGAGACGAGTAATGCCATCTCGCACGGATCACGCAGAGAATGACCGGTACCATGTTCGGGCGGTGCTTCGCGCGCTGGACGTCCTGGGGGCCTTCTCGCCCGAGGAACCGTCCCTGTCGCTGATGGAAGTCAGCGAGCGCGTGGGGCTGAACCCGAGCACTACGTTTCGCCTCTTGGCCACGCTGGAGGGCCGGGGGTATGTGGAGCACGACGAGACCACGGGGCGCTATCGGGTAGGCGTGGCCGTCCTGAGGCCCACGAGCACGTTCCTGGCCCATCTCAACGTGCGCGAGCGGGTCTATCCGTTCCTCGTGGACCTGCGCGACGCCTGCCGCGAGACGGTTCACCTCACCGTGCTGGACCCGCGCACGATGGAGGTGATCTACCTGGAGAAGTTGGAGGGGCTTCAGCCCATCGGGCTGATGAGTTCGCGCGTGGGTGGGCGGTCGCCCGCGTACTGCACGGCGGTGGGCAAGGCGCTGCTGGCCCACCAGAATCCGGATACCGTCCGCGCGTTCTTCTCCCGGAGCGGCCTGAAGCGCTTCACGGCGAACACCATCACCAGCGTGGACGCGCTGATGGCCGAACTGGAGCAGGTCCGAGAGCGGGGCTATGCACTGGACAACGCCGAGCACGAGGATGATGTGATGTGCGTCGCCATCCCGCTGTGGAACCACCTGCGGATGGCGGTGGCGGCCATCAGCGTTTCGGGGCCCGTGGAACGGATGACCCGCGCCATTCGGGAGGATGGCCTGGTGGAGCGGGTCCTGGCGGTGGGGCGGATGGCCAGCCGCCAGTTGGGCGCAGCGCCTTCGGGTGAGGCAGCACAGCGTCCGGTGGTCCTGCACCGCACCGTATAGTCAAATTCCGATGTGGAGGCACGGTTGCGAGATGGATGTTGTTACGTTTGGGGAGACCATGATCCGCCTGGCAGCGCCGGGGTTCCAACGACTGGAGCAGGTAACGTCGCTGGCGGTAACGGTGGGCGGCGCGGAACTGAACGTCGCCACGGGGGTTGCGCGGCTCGGGTTGAAGAGCGCCTGGGTCAGCCGCCTGCCCGATAACCCGCTGGGGCGCATGGCCCGCAACAAGGCCAACGAGTTCGGCGTGGACACGTCGCACATCGTCTGGACTTCCGAAGACCGGATGGGGCTGTACTTCGTGGAGTACGGCGCGGCACCCCGCGCGAGTTCGGTCCTGTACGACCGCGAGGGCTCGGCGATCAGCCGCATCCGGCCCGGCGAGGTCAAGTGGGATGAGGTCCTGCGCGGCGCTCGCCTGTTCCACACCACGGGCATCACGCCCGCCCTCAGCGACTCGGCGGCGGCGGTTGTCGCCGAGGCGATGGAGGCGGCCAAGCGGCACGGCTGCCTGGTGAGTTACGACCTGAACTATCGCGCCAAACTGTGGAGCGCCCAGAAGGCCCGACAGGTGCAGGAGCCGCTGATGGCGATGGTGGATATCCTGTCCACCACCGAAGAGGACACCGAGAAGGTGTTTGGCGTCAAGGCGGACTCCTACGTGGACGTGGCGCGTCGGTTGATTGACCGGTTCGGGTTCAAGGTCGTTACCATCACGCTGCGCGAGACGCCTTCGGTGTGGCGGAACACGTGGACGGCCATCGCGGTGGATCGCGAGGGCAACGTCTATGATGACAGGGTGTACGACATTGAGATTGTGGACCGCGTGGGCGGTGGTGATGCGTACACGGCCGGGTTCCTGTACGGGTATCTGACGCAGGGAGTGGCGGCCGGCGTCCAATATGGCAATGCCTTCTCGGCCCTGAAGCAGACATCGTGGGGCGATTTCAACTGGGCGACGCGCGCCGAGGTGGAAGCCCTGATCAAGGGGTCGGGGCTGCGCATCGCCCGTTAGTACTCTATCACGGGGATTCTTGATAGTTTGTCATTGCGAGGGCGTGCAGTGCCCGTAGGGACAATTCATGAATTGTCCCTACTAAGGCGCGGAGCGCCGAAGAATCTCGTCAACGAGATGCTTCGCTGCGCTGATGCTTCGCTTCGCTCAGCATGACAGATAGGGCGTGAGATTGCTTCGCTCCGCTCGCAATGACAACGGGCAATTTTCTCTGTGGTCAACTACCAGGAGGGGCTCATGTTCAAGCACGACGTTGTTGCGCGAATCCTGCGCACGGGCGTCATCGCCATTGTGCGGCTGGACAGCGCGGAGTCGCTCCAGAAGGTGGCCGACGCCATCCTGGAGGGCGGGATTGACATCATTGAGTTCACCATGACCACGCCCGGGGCGCTGGACATTTTGGACAAGGCGACCGCGAAATTCGGCGACCGCGTAATTCTGGGCGCGGGCACCGTGCTGGACGCCGAGTCGGCACGGGCGGCGGTGTTGGCCGGGGCGCGGTTTGTGGTGTCGCCGAACCTCAACGCGCGCACCGTTGAACTGTGCCACCGGTACGGGGTCGTGGCGGTGCCGGGCGTGCTGACGCCTACGGAAATCGTCGCGGCGATGGAGGCGGGGGCCGACCTCATCAAGGTGTTCCCGGCGTCGCTGGGCGGCCCTGAGTACATCAAGGCGGTGCGCGCGCCTTTGCCGCAGGCGCCCCTCGTGCCGACCGGGGGCGTGGAGGTGAGCAACGCCGTCGACTACATCCGGGCCGGCGCAGTGGCCGTGGCGATTGGCGGCAGTCTGGTGAACAAGAAGTGGGTGGCCGCGGGCGACTTCGCGAAGATGACCGAGACGGCGCGCCGCCTGGTGGAGACCGTGCAAGCGGCACGCGCGGGAGCAGAGGCATGAAGCCCCTCTCGCTGCTGGGCATTTGCGGAAGCCCGCGCCCGACCGGCAACAGCCGCTACCTGCTGGACATCGCACTGGAGGAGGCGCAAAGGGCAGCGGGCGACCGCATGCAAGTGGAGACGGTGAATCTTGCGCGGCTGAAGATTGGGCCGTGCATGTCCTGCTATACCTGCGGGAAGCGGAACGGCGAGTGCTTTATCCAGGACGACTTCGCCTTCTTGCGGGACAAGTGGGCGGCGGCCGATGCCGTCATCTATTCTATACCGGTCTATCATCTGGGCATTCCGGGGCAACTCAAGTGTTTCATTGACCGCCTGGGCAACAGCCTGTGGAGTTACTACGGCGGAGTGGTGGCGAAGAGCCTGCGGGTCATTGGCATCATCGTGCAGGGCGCACACATCTTCGCGGGCCAGGAGCAGGCGGCGACGCAGTTGATTCACCATGCCCTGGTCATGGGCGGGATTCCGGTAACGGGAGACCCGTGGGAGTCGTACATCGCGGCGGCGGGCTGGACGCGCTGCAGCGACCGCAAGAATTCGCTGCGCAAACTCGTGGAGCAGGGCGACGAGGACGCGCTGGTTACGGTGCGCGCAGCCCGAAGCCTGGGCAGGCGCGTGGCGCAGATGGCCCTGCTGGTTCGCGCCGGCGGGCAGACCATGTACCGCGAACTGGCCGAGGACGGCGGATACAGCATCTTCCTGCAGCGGCTGGAGCAGCCGACCGAGCAGGCACAAGGAGCGCAAGGAAAGGAGTAGGGAGGCATGGTTGAGGCGCACATTGTGAATATCCAAATCAATGCGGCGAAGTGCACGGCATGCAAGGCGTGCGAACTGGCGTGCTCGTTCACGAAGGAAGGCGTCTTTGCACCGAGCCTCTCGCGGATCCGCGTGATGCAGTTGCACGAGGTCGGCATGAATGTGCCTGTGGTCTGTGTGAACTGCGCCGACGCGCCCTGCATTGAGGCGTGCCCCACCGGGGCGGTTCGCAGGGATGCATCGGTGCCCGTGGTGCGGATTGACGAGGAGGAGTGCATCGGGTGCGGGGATTGCGTTCGCGCGTGCCCGTTCGGTGCTGCCGACATGAACGAGGAGCGCGGCGTGGCCATCATGTGCGACCTTTGCGACGGCAAGCCCGTCTGCGTGGATCACTGCATCTACGGGGCGCTGTCGTTTGCGCCACGGCTGCCCACCGCGCAGGTGAAGCGGCTGGCTCACGCGCACACCGTTGCCGCGCAGTACCGGAACCGATAGGAGGGGAGAGATGCTTCGCGACATTGCAAAGCAGCGTCTGCTACATGTAGACCTGTCCGACGGCAAGACGTGGGTGGAGGATGTCCCGCTGGGAGACCTCCAGAAGTACCTGGGCGGGCGCGGACTTGCGGCGAAATGGCTGTACGAGCAGGTGCCGGCCGGGGCCGACCCTCTGGGGCCAGATAATGTGCTGATCTTCAGCACGGGGACGCTGACGGGGACCAGCGCGCCGTCTTCGGGGCGCTCATCCATCACGACGAAAGGCCCGGCCACAGGGCTGTACCTCAAGGTCAGCGTCGGGGGCCATCTGGGCGCTGCCATCAAGTACGCCGGCTACGACTATGTGATGATCCACGGCGTGTCGCCGAAGCCTGTGTACCTGTGGATTGACGACGGGAAGGTGGAACTGCGCTCGGCCGAGCACCTGTGGGGAAAAGGCACGCGCGAGGTGGATGACCTCATCAAAGAGGAAGTGGGCGATCCGACTATCCAGACGGGCGTCATCGGCCCTGCCGGCGAGAACAAAGTGAAGTTCGCGTGCTTTATGGTCTCGCGGTACAACTCGGCTTCGCGCGGGGGCGTCGGCGCGGTCTTCGGGAGCAAGAGGCTGAAGGCTATCGCCTGCCGGGGCACGGGCGGGCTGCGTCTTGCCAAAGGCAAGGAGTTCTTCGCGCTGGCGCGGAAGGTGCGCGGGGCGCTGGCGGCAGACGCCGGTTCCGAGAGCCTGTACAACTGGGGCACGGCGGGGTCCATCCCCGGCCTGAACGAGATGGGGATGCTGGCGGCGTACAACTTCAGCCGCGTTACCATTGAGCACGGCGAGCGGCTCAGCGGCCAGTATCTGCTGAGCGAAGGGTACCTGATCGGCCGCGAGTCGTGCTTCGCCTGCTCCACCGCCTGCCACCGATTTGTCCGCAGCGAGTCTCGCCAGTGGGGCAGCGTGTTTGATTCCGGCCCGGAACTGGAGACGGTCATGAGCCTGGGGGCCGAATGCGGCATCACCGATATTGAGGCCGTGCTCAAGGCCAATCAACTGTGCAACGACCTGGGCATGGATACGATTTCCACAGGGCACGTGATCTCCTGGGCCATGGAGACCTACGAGAAGGGCCTGATTTCGCCGGAGCAGGCGGACGGGCTGGACCTGCGCTTCGGCAACGCCGAGGCCCAACTGGCCCTGATTCAGCGCATTGCCCGGCGGGAGGGACTTCTGGGCGACCTGCTGGCGGAGGGCACGCGCGTGGCCGCGGAGGAAATCGGCGGCGATTCGTGGAAGTGGGCCATCCAGGCCAAGGGACTGGAGCAGTCGGCCGTGGACACCCGCGCCGCCAAGAGTTACGCGCTGGCGTTTGCCGTGAACCCGCGCGGCCCCGATCACCTGATGACGGAGACCTACGCCGAGTTCGGGTTCACTCAGGAATCGCGCGACGTGATCCGCAAGGTTACGGGCGACGAGAAGTACGCCGACCCGCGCCTGACCGAGAAGCGCGCCGAGATTGTCCTGTGGCACGAGCAGTGCTACGGGGCCAGCGAGGCGCTGGGCTTCTGCGTCTTCACCTCCACGGCGGCGTTCGCGGTGAATCCGGAGAACATGGCGCAGATGTTCAGCCTTGCCGTGGGCGTGCCGTATTCCGAGGACGACCTGATGCTGGCGGCCCGCCGCATGGTTACCATTGAGAAATGTTTCAACGTGCGGGAGGGCGCGCGCCGCAAGGACGACCGCCTGCCGTGGCGCATGATGAACGAGCCGGTGCCCGATGGCCCGAACAAGGGGATGATCACCGACGAGGCCATGCTGGAGAACCTGCTGGATCAGTACTACACGGCGCACGGCTGGGACCTGGAGACCAGCATCCCGCGCCAGAGTACGCTGAAGTACCTGGGCCTGGACTCGGTGTGCGTCGGTATTCCGGTTATACCTTGACATAACGCGAGGGGCGCGATGACGGGACTGCCCACGGGGATACGGCTGCGGCTCTTCGGGTTGAGCCAGGGGCATGGCGGCAGGATTGAGGAACAGGTGTGGCCGCACACGCCCGGCTTGACGGTGGGGCAGTTGTGGGCCGACCTGCAGCGCCAGGCCGACCCTCGCGCTCCGCTGGCCAGCCTGCAGCGGGACATGGTGTTGGCCCTTGTGAACGGGGTGCCCATCCAGCGGCTGGAGCGCGGCTGGGACGCAACTCTCGCCGAAGGGGATACGGTAACCTTTATGGTGAAGGCATTTGGGGGCTAGTGGTTGCCCACAGAGAAAATAGTCCTTTGTCATTGCGAGCGAAGCGAAGCAATCCCAGGCCCTGCCTGTCATGCTGGGCGAAGCGAAGCATCTCGGTGGACGAGACTCTTGGACACTCCGCGCCTCAGAATGACAGTCAATCGGGATTGCTTCGGGCGCTGCGCGCCCTCGCAATGACACGCCATCAAGAATCGCTGTGGCAGGGTGCTAGACCGTCACTTGAGTCAGCAACCCCACCAAGGAAGCCCGAAGAAGGGGGGTGATAGCGAAACAGAATTTTGCTGGGACTGGTGCCGCGTTTCCCGAAATCTGTAAGTCAGGAGCAAGGAGGAGGTTCCATGCGTACCAACCGTTTGTTCAAGATTCTGGTGCTCGTTTTGGTGCTCGGCCTGGCGGTTGCCGGGATGGCAGCCTGCGCCAAGAAGGCCACGCCCACCGCGCCGCCGCCCTACCAGGCGAAGCCTACGGCCACGCCCGAGCCGACGACTCCACCGCCGCCCACGCCGACGCCCGTGCCGACCAAGCCTGTCATCGTCCTGGCGCTGGACAGCGACATTGACCACATTGAACTGATGGAGTTCCGGAGCGACGCGGGCTACTACGCGACGGCCAACCTGTACGAGCCGATGGTGGAGCAGAAACTGGTGCCCGACGCCGATGGCACCGTGCTGGAAGGGCAGTTGGAGTACATCCCGGCCCTGGCCGAGTCCTTCGCCGTTGCCCCCGATGGCAAATCCATCACGCTGAAGATTCGCCAGGGCGCGAAGTTTGCGGATGGCACCGAGATTACCGCCGAATCCTTCAAGCACACCTTTGACCGCGCGCTGACCGCCCCGCGCAGTTACATTCCTATGCTGACCCAGTTCATGGGGTTCTCCAAGGCGGAGGATGTGGTCGTCGTGGACAAGTACACGCTGCGCATCAACCTCCAGCAGCAGGGCGCGCTGCTCATCCCGCAGTTGGCGTTCCAGGTGTTCGGCGCCATGGACCCGGCGACCACGAAGGCCCACGCGACGGCCGACGACCCCTGGGCGTTTGACTGGTACCGCAAGAACGCCAACCCCAGCGGCCCGTACATGCTGACCAAATGGGAGCCCGGCGTGGAGTACGTCTTTGAGCCGAACCCGAACTACTGGAAGGGCCCCGACTTCTTCCAGAACTCCAAGGTCATCGCCAAGGTCGTGCCCTCGCCCGAAGACCGCGAGTTGCTGCTGAAGAAGGGGGACATTGACCTGGCGCTGGGCCTGCCCTTCAAGGATGTGGACGCGCTCAAGGCGGACCCGAACGTGAAGGTCAAGGCCATCCACTACACCCGCCTGTTCTACCTGGGCATGAACAACAAGATTCCGCCGTTTGACAACGTCAAGGTGAGACAGGCGATCTCCTACGGCATCCCGTACCAGACCATCCTGGACAAGGTGCTGTACGGCTACGGCCAGCGAGCCTACTCGCCCATCCCCAAGGGCATGCCGCTGCACAACCCGTCCTTCTGGAACTATGAGACCGACACCAAGAAGACCGCCCAGTTGCTGAAAGAAGCGGGCGTCTCCAATCTCAAGTTGGAACTGTCGGTGCGCCAGTCCATCCCGTGGGACGTGGACGCGGCGGTGTGGATCCAGGCGAGCCTGGCCGAGGCGGGCGTGGAAGTTACGGTGAACCGCTTGACGGACGCCGACTTCTTTGACAAACTGTACAAGCATCAGTTGCCGTTCTTCATCCACGACTGGTATTCGTGGGGCAACGACCCGGCGTACCAGTTGACGTTCCTGCTGAAGTGCGGCGCATTCACGAACTTCGCGGACTACTGCAACCCGCGCGTGGATGAACTGATTCAGCAGGCGACGTGGACCGTGGACCAGGAGGCGCGCAAGAAGATGCTGGATGAGGCGCAGCAGATCATCGTGAGCGAGGCTCCGTGGGCGTACCTGCATCAGCCCGACTGGATCGTGGCGATGAGCAAGAACTTCTACGGCTTCGCGAAACTGGATGACCTGTGCCTGCGGTTCGCCTACATGGGCAAGAAGTAGCACCGAACACAATCCTGGGGATTCTGTAAGGGCGTCGGCCTCCGGGGCCCCGCTTCGGAGGCCGACGTCAATATCACGCTGGGGTGGAAAAGGCTTTGGGATCGCTGAGACGATATGTGCTGCGAAGGCTTGGGTTGGCCCTTCTCACGCTGTGCGGCGTCGTGATCGTGGTGTTCATCATCACCCGCATTCTGCCGGGGAACCCCGCCGCCGTGCGCGTGGGGCCATACGCCAAGCCGGAGTTGCTGGCGCAAATAGAGAAGGAGATGGGGCTGGACAAGCCTCTGCCCGTCCAGTTTGTCAACTACGTGGCGAAACTGGCGCGCGGCGACATGGGCAAGAGTTGGCGCACCGGCCAGCCGGTCCAACAGGACCTGTGGCAGCGCCTGCCCGCGACGCTGGAACTCGCGCTGGCGGCCACGCTAATCGCGATCGTCGTGGGCCTCATCCTGGGCATCCTGGCGGCGCTGTTTCACAATTCCTGGTTTGACCAGGTGGTGCGCATCTTCACCATCTTCGGCGCATCCACGGCGCTGTTCTGGCTTGCGCTCGTATTCATCTTCGTGTTTTACTACCGGCTGGGGTGGGCCGCGTCGCCTCTTGGGCGGCTGACCGTAGGAATAGAGCCGCCCGCGCGGATTACCGGCATGTTCGTCGTGGACAGCCTGCTCACAGGCAACACGGTGGCGTTCAAGGACGCGCTGCACCATCTGGCGCTGCCGGCATTCACGCTGGCGTTCGTGGTGAGCGCCCCCATCACCAAGATCGTGCGCGCCGGCATGCTGGACCAACTGAATGCCGACTACATCCGCACGGCCAAGACCATCGGCGTGCCCATGCGCGAAATCCTGTGGCGCGATGCGCTCCGCAACGCGATGATCCCGATTCTGACCACCATCGGCATCGTGTTCGGCTACCTGATGGCGGGCAACGTGCTGGTGGAGATGATCTTCGCCTGGCCGGGCATCGGCTCCTATGCGTGGATGGCCCTGCTCAACAAGGACTTTGAGGCGATACAGGGGTTCGTGCTCCTGATCGCGGCCATGTACGTGTTGCTGAACCTGGCCATTGACCTGTTGTACAGCGTGGTGGACCCCAGGATTCGGCTGGGGTAGTCTTCTTCGGAGCGGGGGATTGGTAAGCGAAACCATTGCGAAACCCAAAGGCGCACAGCCTTCTGTGCGCGATAGCAGGGCCTGGCGGACGTGGTACATCCTGCGGTCGCATCCCTCCATGATCGTCGGTATCCTCGTGCTAGCCGTCATCCTGTTCGTAACCGTCGCGGGGCCGTCGCTTGTGCCGTACAAGCCGCTGAAGCCAGACCCGGAGGCGCGCCTGTTGCCGCCGTCGGCAGCGCACCCGATGGGCACCGACGCCTTCGGCCGGGATATCCTGTCGCGCGTGGTGAACGGCGCCCGGCTGGATTTGTTCATCGCCTTTTCGGTGGTGGCGATTGCCCTGGGGATAGGCGTGGCGGTCGGGATGTTCAGCGGCTACTACGGGGGCAAGGTGGACGACGTCGTGATGCGCATCACGGACGTGATTCTGGCGTTCCCGTCGTTCATCCTGGCGCTGGCCATCACGGCCATCCTGGGCAACAGCATCCCGAACGTGATCATCGCCATCGCCATCGCCTACATTCCGTACTTTGTCCGCCTGACCCGCGGCGAGGTCCTGAGCGCCAAGGAGCGGGACTACACCGAGGCCGCGCGGTGCGTGGGTAACCCCAACTGGCGCATCATCTACCTGCACCTGCTGCCCAACTGCCTGACCCCCGCGCTGGTGCAGGCGACGCTGTGCCTGGGCTGGGCGATCCTGGATGCTTCGGGCTTGGCGTTTCTCGGCCTGGGCATCCGGCCACCCACGCCGGAATGGGGCGTGCTCGTGAGCGAGGGATCCCGAGACATCATCGGCGGCCAGTGGTGGACATCGTTCTTCCCAGGCGCGGTTATCGTCCTCACGGCGTTTGCGTTCAACCTCATCGGCGACAGCCTGCGGGATGTAACGTCGCCCACGGAGGCGGTGCAATGACGCAGGATACGCCGCTTCTGGATATTCGGTCGCTGAGCGTCAGTTTCCCGCGTTTCAACCAGCGGGTGCGTGTGTTGGATAGAGTTTCGTTCAGCGTGGGCCGCGGGGCCTTCGTGGGGCTTGTGGGCGAGAGCGGCTCGGGCAAGACGCTGAGTTCGCTCACGGCGATGGGCTTCCTGCCGCCATCGGCGCGGGTGGACGGGGGCGAAGTCTGGCTCAACGGCCAGAACCTGCTAGCCCTTTCGCCCGAGGAAATGAGCAAGGTGCGCGGACGGAAGATCGCCATGATCTTCCAGAGCACCCGCAGCGCCCTCAATCCTATGATGCGAGCAGGGGACCAGGTCGCGCGGGCGATTCGGATTCAGAAAGGCGTCAGCGGGAAGGAAGCCTACGCGGAGGCGGTGCAACTCCTGAAGCAGGTGGGCATCGCCGACGCCGAGAAGCGCGCACGGGCCTACCCGCACCAGTTGAGCGGCGGCATGTGCCAGCGCGTGCTGGTGGCGATGATGCTGGCGTGCCGGCCGTCGCTGCTCATCGCCGACGAGCCGACCACCGGGCTTGACGTAACGATCCAGGCGCAGATTTTTGAGATGATTCGGGAAGTGCAGCGGGAGACCGGCGCATCCATCCTGCTCATCACCCACGATCTGGGGGTGGTGGCCGAGACGTGCCAGCGGGTCGTCGTCATGTACGCCGGGCAGATCATGGAGAGCGCGTCGGTGGCATCGCTATTCGCGAAGCCCATGCACCCGTACACCCGCATGCTCATGGGGTCGGTGCTCCGCGTGGATCGCCGGGTGGAACCCCCACAGGCCGCGTCGGTCATGAAGGAGGAGATTACCTACGGCATCGTCGGGTGCCGCTTCGCACCGCGCTGCCCCGTGGCGCTGCCGGTCTGTTGGGAGCAGAAGCCGGAGCCGGAAATCGTGGAGAACGACCACCAGGTAGCCTGTCATAATTGGCGAGGGATGAATGGAACCGGTCATTCAGGTTGAGAACCTGCGGAGGGCTTTCCGCGAAGGCCGCGCCGTGATCTGGGCGGTCAACGGCGTGAGCCTAGATATCTACCCGGGCGAGGCGGTGGGCCTTGTCGGCGAGAGCGGGTGCGGCAAGACCACCACAGCCCGATGCGTGTTGCGTCTGCTGGAACCGACCGAGGGGCGCGTGCTCTTCCAGGGCGCGGACATGACTCGGTGGGGCGGAAAGAAGTTGCGCGAGCAGCGCAGGCACTTTCAGATGGTGTTCCAGGACCCCAACACGTCCTTGAACCCGCGCTTCACGGTGCGCCGGACACTGGCCGAACCACTGCGGCTGCATGGTCTTGCGCAGACCGGGCGCGAGATGGAGGAGAGACTTCATGAGACCGTGCTCCGCGTGAACCTGGAGCCTCGGCTGCTGGAGCGGTATCCGCACCAACTGAGCGGGGGGCAGAAGCAACGGGTGGGCATCGCGCGCGCCATCATCACCAACCCCCGCTTCGTGGCGCTGGACGAGCCTACCTCGTCGCTGGACATGTCCATCCGCATCCAGATTCTGAGCCTGCTCCAGCGGCTGCAGAGCGAGATGAACATGGCCTACCTGTTCATCTCGCACGACTTGAGCGCCGTGCGCTTCCTCTGCGCCCGCGTATTTGTCATGTACCTGGGCAGGGTTGTGGAGGCCGGGCCTGCGGACGAA
Organism: Anaerolineae bacterium; assembly: GCA_029907165.1. Lineage (GTDB taxonomy): Bacteria > Chloroflexota > Anaerolineae > DTLA01 > DTLA01 > DTLA01. The sequence continues at coordinate 5,402 of JARYMK010000049.1, read as the reverse complement.
ATCTTTGACCATCCGGCGCACCCCTACACCCAGGCGCTGCTCTCGGCAATCCCGATACCCGATCCCAAATTGCGGCGGCAGCGGATCATCCTGGAGGGAGAGCCGCCCAGCCTGTTCAATCTGCCGCCGGGGTGCGGCTTCTACGACCGGTGCAAGGCGCGGAAGGCTTCATGCCGCGACAACCTGCCACCGTTCCGGGATATCGGGAACGGCCATTTTGTCGCATGCTTTGAATAGGAGGGGAGACCATGGAAGCGATTTCTCTGGACGGCAAGCATGTGCTTATCACGGGAGGCTCGCGACACCTGGGCGAGGCGGTCGCGCGCCGGTTTGCCGCCTTGGGCGCGAACCTGACCATCAACCACTGGAAGGACGCGGAGAAGGCCGAGGAGTTGCGGCGCGACCTAGAGGCGCAGGGGCGCAGGGTTCTGGTGGTGGAGGCCGACGTGAGCCAGAGCGAACAAGTCCGCGCCCTGGTCGCCAAGGCCGTCGGGGCGTTCGGGCCTGTGGACGTCCTGATTCACTGCGCCGGGCCGTTCGCCATGACGCCGTTCACCCAGATGGACGAGAAGGAATGGGACATGATCCTGGGTGTGAACCTGAAGGCCGCGTACCTGCTGGTCAAAGAGGTGGCCCCGAAGATGAAGGAGCGCGGCTGGGGGCGCGTGATTCTCATGGCGGCGGGGTCGGCCTTCATCCGAACCCACTCCATTTACACGCTGGCGAAGTCCTCGGTGATTACCCTGACGGAGGAACTGGCCGTGGAACTGGGGCCCGAGATCACGGTCAACGCCATCGCGCCGGGGCAAATCTACGAGAGCGCGGAGATGATGGATGCCTTTGAGCCGGGCTTCTCGGCGCGGGCAACGCAGGCTGCGCCGCTGAAGCGGCTGGTAACGCGGCCGGAAGTCGCCGAGATGATGGCGCTCATCTGCACGTCGCCTGCGATGCAATCGGTTACCGGGCACACGTTCGTCATGGACGGCGGCTGGCGCCTGACGGCGTAGCCCTATCGGAGGTCGCGATGGCAGAGAAGAAATTGCCCGAAACGGGAGTTGACTGGGAAGCCTTTCGGCAGGGCATGGGGTACACGCCGGAGGAGTTGGAGGCGTTCCGCTCACACGCCAACAACGCCTACGTGGTGGAGAATGCGCACCTGCTGGATCGGTGGGTGATTGTGGCCGAAGTGATAGATTCGCACGGGTGCGCGGCGGGGCACAAAGTGGGCGACAAACTGTACTTCTCGCCCCACGGCGTGCTGGAGACGGAGAAGGGGCCCGCGCGCATCTGCGTGCAGGCGATTCCGGCGCTGGCGTCGGCCGTGGCGGTGTTTCAGGAGCGCATCATCGCGGGGCTGTCTCCCGATCCGTACCTGTTTCGCCAGGTCGGTTGTGTGGACGTGGGCGTGGCGTGCGGAGGATGGGGGCACGTTGCCTTCCGATTGTACGCGCTGCCGCGCTAACGGGGCTGCAGCAACGGGTGCCCGGTGGCTGCCTCCAGCATGGCGCACAGGTTCTCGGGTGGCGTGTCGGCCTGGATGTTGTTGGTGGCGCTGACCACGTAGCCGTCTGGGCCGAGGGTGTGAATCATTCGCAGAACTGTGTCGCGCACCTCGTCTGGCGTGGCGCGGGGCAGGACATGGGCCACGTCTATCCCGCCCCAGAAGCACAGGTCCCGCCCGAACTCGCGTTTCAGTCGGGCCGGGTCCATCCCCGCCGCCGAGACCTGCACGGGGTTGAGCACGTCCACGCCGATGTCTATCAGGTCGCCGATGAGGGGGTAGATGGCCCCGCAGGTGTGGTACACGACCTTGGCGCGCGTTTTCGCGTGGATCATGTCCAGATAGCGTTTCTGCCTGGGTTTGATGAGGCTGCGGTAGAGCGCAGGCGATAGCATGGGGCGGTCGTGGGTGCCCAGGTCGTCGGCGAACATGACGACGTCGGCGAGGTCTCCGGCCATGTCCAGTACCCGGGCCGTAACCGCGCACTGGACGTCCAGGATGGCATCCAGGAGCGCCTCGGCCAGGCGGCGGTTGCGGAGCATGTCCACGAACAGGTTCTCCATGCCGCGCAGGAAGGTGGCCTGGTGCAGCATGCTGACAGGTAGACATAACACGACGGCGTAACCGGCCGCACGCCCCCTTTGTGCATCCTCGCGTAGCCCCTCCACGTAGCCTGGGTCGTCTGGGTTGGGCCAGGGGTAGTTGACGATGGCCTCCAGCGAGCATTCCGCGGCCAGTGGCTCGTAACTGACATAGTAGTGGCCACCTGCCGGTCGGCTGCGCACCACGCCCCATTCGTCGCGGTAGGAGCCGTCGGGGAGCACCTCTTCGGGCGGGTTGCGGGGGCCGCGTGGCAGGACTGGCCAGGTGTCTATGCCGAAGCGCTGGCGGATGTCGTCCTCCACCCAGGCGATCTGGGAGCGTCGGCTGGCGACCGTGGTGGGCGTATCCAGCCCCAGATGGGCCTTCCACGCAGCGTAAGCGTCCACGTTGACGCCGGTGGCATAACTGCCGCCAACATCCACCGGGATTCGGTCTGGCGTGGCGTGGCTCAGGGCGATGGCGACACGTTCGCGAGGGGTTAGGGTTGGCACGGATTAGCCTCCGCTTGCACTCTGCGGAGTATAGCGCACGGACTGGGGCAGGTCAAGCCGGCGGGAGGCGGTTTTGAGTTCCATCGTTTGTTGGTGATCTGCGCGGATGCTCGCTTCAGTGTCGTGGTAGGCAAGGCAGCAAATCTACGCCGGGGATTGCCTCGGGCCGCGCAGTTGAGGAAACTTCTTGACAAACTAGGAGTTTCGTGCTATACTACAGTATGCAACGCGGTTGCATAAAGTGCAATGGCCCGCGATTCCATCCAATGGAGGACGGTGCTTTGAGCAAGCCAATCCGCGCTGTTGGAAGAGCACTGGATGTGCTGCTGTGCTTCTCGCGGGAGGAGCCGGAACTCACCCTGACCGAGATTGCGGAGCGCGTGGAATTGCACAAGAGCACCGTGCACCGCGTCCTGGCAACCCTGGAGAACAAGGGTTTCGTGCAGCACGATGAGGCGACGGGCAAGTATCGCCTCGGCCTGCGAATCCTGGAACTGGCCATGCTGGTGCTGGAGACGATAGACATCCGGCGGCACGCATGGCCTTTTTTGCGCCGTCTGAGTGAAGAGTGCCGCGAAACGGTGGACCTGGGCGTGCTGGACGGGAGCGATATTGTGTACCTGGATGTGATAGAAAGCCCCCAGCGGGTGAAACTGGCCGCCGCGCCCGGGCAGCGGCTTCCCGCGTGCTGCACCTCGTCGGGCAAGGCGGTGCTGGCGTATCTGCCCGAGGCCCAGGTGCGGCAGATCATGATCCAGGGGCTGCGGCGGTACACCGAACATACCATTGTGTCGCCCGACGATTTCCTCGCCGACTTGCGCGCGACGCGCGAGCGCGGCTTCGCCATCGCCCAGTCGGAGTACGAAGACGGCATCAACGCCGTCGCCGCGCCGATTCTGGACCCGCGGCAGCGCCCCATTGCGGTGGTTGCCGTGGCGGGGCCTGCCTTCCGCCTGCCCATGGAGCGGATGTTGGAGTTGGGGCCTGTGGTGCGGCAGTGCGCCGACGACATCGCGCGCGAGATCGGGCTGGCTGCCGTGCTGATGCCTGGCGTTACCCACACGGAGACCCTGGATAAGGTGCGGCGAATCCAACCCGAACCGATGCGGACCGAATAGCGTGAGCGAGGGGATATTCTCGTTTGAGGTGGAGGTATTCGGGGCGCTGATGCCCCGAGGGGAGCGGCGGCAACGGTTGGCCGCCGAGGGTCCCCTGACGGTGCGCGACGTGGCCCTGCGCTTGGGGATTGACCCCGAGGCCGTGGGCCTGGCGACGGTGAACGGGGTGCAAGTAACGCTGGAGCACGATGTCCCGCCGGACAGCCGGGTGTGCCTGTTCCCGCCATTGTCCGGCGGATAGGGAAAATGCGTACCATTGCCGTTGATAATCACGGCGTGGTGCTGGAGACCGGGCGCATCCGCTTTATGGACACCGCAGAAGCGTTGCGCGAGAATCCGGTCGTGCAACATGCCTATCTGGGCATCGCGTAACCTTTCTGTACGATGCGGCGCTGGGCGGGCCAGGTTCGGCCCGCCTTGCGCTGTTCCGAGACTCTGTCGCCAGCCTGGCTCTATGCAGTTGTGGGGCAAAGGCGGCGTGAGAGATAGATTCCGTTTGGAGGTCAGGTAAATGTCTGGGGAAAGCACACGAATCCCAGCAGGCGCTTTGGTGCAGGCCTGCGACACGTTGTTGCAGAAGGTGGGCGTTCCGCCCGACGAGGCGCGCATCATCGCCGAAATCGTTGTGGAGGGAGACCTGCGCGGCGTGGAGTCGCACGGGCTTCTGCGCCTGCCCGCGTACATCCACCGCGTGCAGGCGGGGCTGATGACCGCGAAGACGGACGTCAAAGTGGTGCGCGAGCGCGGCGCATCGGTGCTATTGGACGCACAGCGCGGGTTTGGGCAGGTGGCGGGCGTCCGCGCCATGACCCAGGCGATGGAGCGCGCGCGACAGCACGGCGTGGGCGTGGCTGCTGTGCGCAATGCCAACCATTTCGGCATCGCGGCCTATTACGCCATGATGGCACTGCCCCATCGGATGGTGGGCATCGTCATGGCGAACGCGGCCCCCAGCATGGCGGCGTGGGGCGGGGCCGCGCCGGTGCTGGGCACGAACCCCATCTGCATCGCCATCCCCACGGGCGGCGACGTGGACATCGTGCTGGATATGGCCTCCTCGGTGGTGGCGCGCGGCAAGATTCGCCTGGCGGCGAGCAAGGGCGAGCGCATCCCCCTGGGCTGGGCGCTGGACGCCCAGGGCCGCCCGACCGACGACCCCAAGGCCGCGCTGGACGGCACGCTGGTGCCCATCGGCGGGCCCAAGGGGTATGGCCTGGCGCTGGCCATTGACGTGCTGTCGGGTGTGCTCACCGGTGCGGATTTCGGGACGCGCCTGACGTCGGTGCACGACCTGAAGCAGGTCTCATCGGTGGGGTTTGTCATGCAGGCCCTGGACATCTCTGCCTTCGCCGACTGGGACGATTTCCGGCGGGATATGCAGACCCTTGTGCAGGAGATTCTGAACTCCCCTCGCGCTCCCGGCGTGGAGCGTATCTACCTCCCCGGAGAGATAGAGTGGCTCAAACGGCAAGACCGACTGCAAAATGGCGTGCCTGTGCCGGGCAGCGTGCTTGAGGAAATCCGGCACCTGGCGCAAGAGTTGGGCGCGGAGATCGCACTGTAACGCACGCGGCAGCGGGGTTCACCACACAGGCGCGGGGCGCGGGCGCATTTCCATTTTGGGGCGAGAACGACCGAATGTCGTGAGGTTGTCGCACAGAATCTACCTCACCTATCCCCACCCCGGCC
>JARYMK010000048.1 GCA_029907165.1 Anaerolineae bacterium | reverse complement strand
TGACGCCACTCCAGTACCTCGTGCACAATGGAATCCTGGGAAAGGAGGATGTGTCACTAAGGTACTGAACGAGTACAGATGTTTGCCACGCGCTTCGCCGTCGGCTATAATCCGCACCGGCGGCGAAGCGCATTCGCCGCAAAACCCACGCTCCAGGCCAGGACGGACACTATGCGGCTATCTCGGCTGTGCAGCGCATTGCCCAACTCGGTTCAGATGCAAGGCGGCGACCCCGACGTCCTGGCCATACAGACCGACTCCCGCAAAGTCCAACCCGGGAGCCTGTTCGTCGCCATCCCAGGGGTTGAAGTGGATGGCCACCGATTCATCCCCCAGGCGGTGGAGCGAGGCGCGGCGGCCGTCGTCTTCTCCGACGGGCAGTGGGCTAGGGTGCAGCGCCAGTGGCCGCACGTGGCCGCGGTCCGCGTGCCCGACAGCCGCGAAGCGCTGGCCTACCTCGTGGCGGCGTGGCACGGGTTCCCGGCCCGTTCGTTGAGGGTCATCGGCGTAACGGGCACCGACGGCAAGACGACGACGGTGAACCTCATTGCCGCCGTTTTATCCGCCGCGGGCTTCCCTACCAGCCTCATCAGTACCGTCAACGCGCGCATCGGCGACCGCGAGTACGACACCGGCCTGCACACCACGACGCCCGACGCCCCCGACGTGCAGCGCTACCTCGCCGAGATGGTCGCCGCCGGAAGCCGCTACGCCGTCTTGGAAGCCACCTCGCACGGCCTGGCCCAGCACCGGGTTACCGCCTGCGAGTTTGACGTGGCCGTTGTAACCAACATCACCCATGAGCACCTGGACTACCACGGCAGTTACGAGGCGTACCGCGACGCCAAAGCGCGCCTGTTCTGGGCGCTGTCGCAATCTTACAGGAAGCCCGACACGCCCAAAATCGCCATTCTCAACGCCGATGATTCGTCCTACGAGTTCCTGCGCCCGATTCCCGCCGACGTTCGGCTGGCCTACAGCACACGGCCCGGTGCCGCCGACGTGAGCGCCGTGGACGTGCGCCATTCGCCCCAGGGCCTGCACCTGCGGGCCGCGACCCCGGTGGGCGAGGTGGACATTCAATCCCCGCTGGTCGGCATGTACAATGCCCAGAACATCCTGGCCGCTGTGGCGGCGGGCATCTCCCAGGGCGTCGGCCTGGATGCCATACGGCAGGGCGTGGAGTCCCTGCGCGGGGTCAAGGGGCGCATGGAGATCATAGACGAAGGCCAGGATTTCACCGCCATCGTGGATTTCGCCCACACGCCCAACGCGCTGCAGCGGGTGCTGGAGACCGCCAAGTCGCTGTATTCCGGCAGGGTCATCGTCGTGTTCGGGAGCGCGGGTCTGCGCGACCGGCAGAAGCGCGCCCTCATGGGGCACGTGGCCGGACGGCTGGCCGACCGCATTATCATCACCGCCGAAGACCCCCGCACCGAGGACCTGAACGCCATCATGGAGGAGATCGCCCAGGCGTGCCGCGCTGAGGGCCGCGTGGAGGGGCGCGACTTCTGGCGAATCGGCGATCGCGCCCAGGCCATCCAGTTCGCAGTGGACATGGCGGAGCCGGGCGACGTGGTCATCGCGGCAGGCAAGGGCCACGAACAGTCCATGTGCTTCGGAACGGTGGAGTACCCCTGGAGCGAGCACGACGCCATGCGCACCGCCCTGCGCAAGCGCCTGGGCAAGTAGCGGCCCAACCGTTGGGGCTGAGCATGCGGGCGTCGCCCAGCTGCGCGACAACTGTTTGACAAATCGGGGAAGTTATTGTAGCATGGGCCTACCCTCTGGGGGTATGCATATGGAAGACGCGGATAACGTGGAAGTGGTAGAACCAACGGGCTCTACGCTCATCCGCCTGCGCAGGATTGAGGGGCAGATTCGGGGCCTCCAGCGCATGGTGGAGGAGGGGCGGGACTGCGCCGCAATCCTGACGCAGTTGATGGCTGTCCGCGCAGCACTGGACGCCGTGGGCCGTGCCATCGTGCGCGAGTACACCGAGAGTTGCCTGGAATCCCCCGATTCCGAAGAGGCGCGTGAAAAAATCGTCCGCATCGTGGAGTTGTTTCTGAAACTGGCCTAACGCCACACAATCTTGGAGGTATGAACCGATGGAAAACGTAATCCAACTGACCGACGCCAACTTTGACAAAGAGGTGGTGGAATCCTCGCTGCCGACCCTGACGGACTTCTGGGCGGCATGGTGTGGCCCTTGTAAGATGATCGCCCCGATTGTGGAGCAACTCGCCCAAGAGTACGCGGGCAAGATGAAGGTTACCAAACTGGACGTGGACCAGAACCCCACGGTGGCCACGCGCTTCGGCGTGATGAGCATCCCCACGCTGATCCTGTTCAAGAACGGCCAGCCGGTGGAGCGCATCGTCGGCTATATGCCGAAGGAAAAACTGGTGGAGCGGCTCAAGCCGCATCTCGGATAGGAGTTCTCGCACTGGCCCAGCGCCCACGTCGGCCGACGTGGGCGCTTTGATTTCCGGCGCGGCGCGCTCACCGCGCGAGCATCGTCGCGACGTCGTAGTTGGTGAGGTCCAGGCTGGGCGTGTTCTGCACTACCTGCTCCAGCGGCACCAGTTCTATGCGGTTCCCTCGCAGCGCGGTCATGGTGCCGTGCTCTCCCGCCAGCATCGCTTGCACGGCCCGCATGCCCATGCGCGTGGCCAGCAGGCGGTCAAATGCGGTGGGCGACCCGCCGCGCTGGACGTGCCCCAGCACCGTAACCCGCACCTCAAACCCGGGCGATGCCTTGGCCAGGTAGTTCGCGATCTCCTGTGCGCTGAATTTGGCCCCCTCGGCCACGACGATGATGGCGTGAGTCTTCCCGCGGATGTAGGCATCGTCCACGGCGCTGGCGATCTGCTCCAGGGGAATCTCCTTCTCAGGGATCACGGTAACCTCGGCCCCCGAGATGATGCCGCCGATGAGCGCCAGGTAGCCGTGGTGGCGGCCCATGACCTGGACCAGAAAGCAGCGCTGGTGCGATGACGCCGTGTCCTTGATCATGTCAATGATGTGCACCATGGTGTTGAGTGCCGTGTCCACGCCGATGGACATATCGGTGAACGGCACATCGTTGTCAATGCTGCCCGGCACGCCCACCACGGGCACACCCATCTTGTGCAACTCGTATGCGCCTGCTAACGAGCCGTTCCCGCCGATGATCACGAGGCCATCTATGCGGCGGTCGTTGAGGCGGCGGACGGCCTGCTTGCGGCCTTCCACCGTCATGAACTCGGCGCTGCGGGCGGTCTGCAGGAACGTGCCGCCGCGCTGGATGATGCCCCCCACATCGCGGGCGCTGAGGGGTTCCATGTCGCCGTCAATGAGACCCGAATAGCCCCGGCGGATGCCGTACACCTCCAGCCCGGCGCTCAACCCCGAGCGCACAACGGCCCGCACGCAGGCGTTCATCCCCGGCGCATCCCCGCCGCTTGTCAGCACACCAATTCGCTTCAAGGTCCACCTCCCTCTCCGTCAGGCTTGCGCGGGCTGCACATCCAGCGCATCGGGCGGCACAAGGCTCTGAAGTTCCTGCAAAAGCGCGTCGCAGCAGGAGGTTGTGGCGTTGGGGAAATCCAATTCCCAGCCTCCTCCGCCGCGCCACACCCGGACGCAGAAGCGATCATGTCCCGGATACTTCCGGAACAGCCGGTAAATCTCGTGGAGACGGCGCTTCTCGCTCTCAGTATCGCCGACCAAGTGCAGCGTAACAAGGATGCGACGCGGAGGATCGCTGGTCGTGCGTTCCGGTTCCGGTGGCGGTTCCGGTATGGGCGGCGGAGTCGGCATCTCGGCTTCCGCGGGCGGCTCGTCCAGCGACGGCGGAGCGCCCCACGAGTCCTCGTCGGCCTCGGGCATGTAGCCATTGATATCCGCGAAATCAGTCGCGGCCCCATTGGCAGCGCGAGGCACAGAAAGTTCCTGGGTGGCCCAGTCGCAGATGAGTTTGGGCCTCTGGTCGCGCATGTCCACCTTGCCGCGCACCAGCAAGATGCGGTCCATGGTCCAGAGGTCTTTGGTGGTTCGGTAAACCTTGGGGAACACTACCAACTCAATGCTGCCGTGGAGGTCGTCCATCTGGACGAAGGCCATCTCCTCGCCCTTGCGGGTGTTGGTGGTCCGCATGAGGGCCACCGTCCCCAGAATCGTTACGTGCTGGCCCACCAGTTCTTCGGTGATGGCGGTGCTGGGCGTGATTTCCAGGCCCTCCAGTTGGTTCATCACGGTTTGCAGCGGGTGTTCGGTGAACAGCGTTCCCGTCAGTTCGCGCTCCCAGGCGATGCGCTCCTTCTGGGTTGCGGGGCGCGGCTTCTTGACCGTGTCCAGAATGGAGACCCCTGGCATGGCGGCTTCGTCCACCAGGTCAAACATGGACATCTGCCCGATTTCGCGGGCAGCCCATTCCTTCTGGCTCACCGCCATCATCGTGTCAATGGCCTCAAGCAGGTGCTTGCGCTCGCCGAAGCAGTCTAGCGCGCCGACCTTGATGAGGCACTCCAGGCCCTTGCGGTTGACCTGGCGCAAATCCACGCGCTTGACGAAGTCGCCCAGGCTGGTGAAGGGACCACCTGCTTCCCGCGCCGCCACGATGGCGTTGATCGGCCCGTCGCCGATGCCCTTGATGGCGCCCATGCCGAAGCGAATCTTGCCATTCTCAATCACGAAGTCGCAGCCGCTGTGGTTCACGTCGGGCGGCAGGAGTTCAATCCCCAGCCTGCGGGTCTCGGCGGCGATGAGGGAGATTTTCTCGGTGTTGCCCCGCTCCACGCACAGCAGGGCCGTCATATACTCCAGCGGGTACTTGGCCTTCAGGTAAGCCGTCTGACAGGTGATGTAGGCGTAGTCGGCGGCGTGGGCCTGGTTGAACCCGTAACTGGCGAACTTCTCAATCTGGTCAAAGATTTGATTGGCAACATCCTCACTGACGCCGCCGTGGCTCATGGCTCCGCGGATGAATTTCTCGCGCTCGGCCAGGAGCACTTCTTTCTTCTTCTTGCCCACAGCGCGCCGCACGTTGTCGGCCTCCGCAGCCGTGTACCCCGCGATGTCGGTGAGGATGCGGATGATCTGCTCCTGGTACACGATGACGCCGTAGGTCTTCTTGAGGATCGGTTCCAGTTTGGGGTGGACGTACTCAATGGCGACGCGCCCGTGGCGGCGCTCAATGAAGTCGCCGATGAACTCCATGGGCCCGGGGCGGTACAGGGCCACGACGGCCATCACGTCCTCGTACCGCTGGGGTTGGAGCCCGCGCAGCACCTTGCGCATCCCCTCGCTTTCCACCTGGAACAGCCCCGTTACGTGGCCGCTGGACAGGAGTTTGTAGATGTCGGGGTCATCCAGTGGGATGTTGCGCAAGTTGAGTTCCACGCCGTGATTCTGGCGGATGAGGTTGCATGCCCGCCGCATGATGGTGAGCGTCGCCAGCCCGAGGAAGTCCACCTTGAGCAGGCCGATCTTCTCTAGAGCGTCCATCTCATACTGGGTTACCACGCCCCCCTCGCCTTTGGTGGGGCGGTGCAGGGCGACGTATTCCACCAGGGGCCGGTCGGCGATAACGACGCCCGCCGCATGGGTAGAAGCGTGCGCAGCCACGCCTTCCAGGGCGCGGGCCGTGTCAATCAGCGTCTTGAAGTAGGGCGCGTTCTCGTCCTCGTACAGCGCCTTCAGTTCAGGCACGGCTTCCAGGCTGCCGTCAATGGTTACCCCAGGCCCCGGCGGGATCAGTTTGGCGACGCGGTCCACCTCGGTCAGGGGCAGGTCCAGCACGCGCCCCGCGCCGCGGATGGACGCCTTCGCGCCCAGCGTGCCGAAGGTGATAATCTGCGCCACCTGGTCAGCGCCGTACTTCTCAATGGCGTACCGAATCATCTCGTCCCGGCGGTCGTCGGGGAAGTCCAGGTCCACATCGGGCATGTTGACGCGGCCCGGATTCAGGAACCGCTCAAAGATGAGGTCCTGCGCGAGCGGGTCCACGTAGGTGAGGCCCAGGCCGTAGGCGACGATGCTCCCCGCCGCGGAGCCGCGCACGTTCCACCAGATGTCCCGACTCTGCGCGTAGCGGACCAGGTCCCACACGATGAGGAAGTAGGTGTCAAACCCCATGTCGTGGATGACGCGGAGTTCGTACTCCATCCGCTGGCGCACGTGCTGGGGCATCCCCGGATAGCGCTGGGCAAGGCCCTCTTCCACCAGTTTCGCCAGGTACGTCTGCGGCGTGTATCCGTCGGGCACCTCAAACGGCGGCAGGTGATAGCGGTTGAACTCAATCTCCACGTTGCAGGCTTCGGCGATGCGCAGCGTGTTGTCCAACGCCTCGGGCCAATCGGGGAACAGGGCGGCCATCTCGTCGCCGTCCTTCAGGTAGAAACTGTTGTCCCCCATGCTCATGTGGTCGGGGTCGGTCATGGCTGCGTTGGTCTGCATGCACAGCAGCACTTCCTGAGCGTAGGCATCGCCGGCGTGGACGTAGTGGACGTCGTTGGTGGCTACCAGCGGGATGTTCAACTCCCGCGCGATGTCCACGAGGACGCGGTTGATGTCGTTGAATTCAGGAATGCCCTCGTGGTATTGCAATTCCAGATAGAACCCGTCGGGGCCGAACAGGTCGCGGTACCATGCGGCGGCTTCCTTCGCGCTCTCAATGAGGCCATCCTTGATAAGCCGGGGGATTTCGCCAGAACCGCAGGCACTGAGGGCAATCAGCCCCTCGGCGTGTGCGGCGAGGTAGTCCTTGTCAATGCGGGGGCGGTAGTAGTACCCTTGTAGTTGCGCCGCCGTGGCGATCTTCAGCAGGTTCTGGTACCCCTGGTTGTCGCGCGCCAGGAGCACAAGGTGATAGGTGCTATGGTCGTCGCGCCCCGCCCGCGAGTGCATGGAGTTGGGCGATAGGTACATCTCGCAGCCGATGATGGGCTTGATGCCCGCGGCCAGGCATTTCTGGTAGAACTCAATAACGCCATACAGCGTGCCGTGGTCGGTGAGCGCAATGGCGGGCATGCCCAGTTCCGCCGCGCGTTTGGCCAACGCATCCACTTTGGCAAGCCCGTCAAGAAGGGAGTATTCGCTGTGGACGTGAAGATGAACGAAGGGACGCATCGCCTGACCGCCTTACAAACCCTTTAGATCATTATACAACGGGGAGTCAAACCGGGCAACCGCGATGCGCCTGGGCCGATTGACACGCCCAACGGCGCGTCCTATAATGTGCCCAATCGCGATTGGGAGGATGACGCATATGGCCGCCAACGCCGTGAACGAGAACGATGTGCCCTGGGGTCCCCACCCTCGCTATGAGGGTTTGCTCATGAAGGTGCTGATCCCGGGCGCGGTCAACCCCGCCCTCAACGTCAGCCGCGTGCGGGTGGACGTGGGCAAGCACATTCCGCCCCACGTTCACGCCGGATCGTCCGAGACGTTCTACATCCTGCAGGGCACAGGCGTGTGCTACCTGGGTGAGACGGCGGTCCCCTTCGGCCCCGGATTCTGCTTCTACGCGCCAGCGGGCCATGAGCACCGCTTGGAGAACACGGGCCCGGAGCCGGTGGAGATTCTCGCCATCTTTGCGCCGCCCGTGGCGTAGTACCCCTCGCGGGATTTCCGCGTTAGATTGGGCAAGGAGGCGTTGAATTGACGAGGCGCTGGGCTATCGCTGGAGCGGCAACGCTGCTGTGCATTCTCGCTCTGGGCGCGGCTGTGAAGGCTGCCGTGTCGCCCGACACCGATGCCCAGCAGCCGATGATCATGATCCTACCCAACACGCAGACGGTGGACGTTGGGCAAACGGTCATCGCTCGCGTGTGGGTTGAGGACGTTACGAACCTGCAGGGCGCGGCGGTTACCATTCAGTTTGACCCTGCGAAGGTGCAGGTGGTGGACGCGCTCCCCAGCCAGCCGGGCGTGCAGGTAGAGCCCGGGCCGCTGTGGCTGTGGTCGTCCTACCCGTCCAGCCCGATGATCAACATCGCCGACAACACGACCGGCGTTATCACGTATGAGCAGGCGTTGCTCGGGTCGGCGTTCACCGGCAGCGACGACATGATTCTCATCACCTTCTCGGCCATCGCGCCGGGCCGGTCGGATATCATCCTCAGCAGGGTGCAGTTGCTCAACAACTTCGGCGAGTACATTCCGGCCCAGATTCGCGACGGCGAAATCGTCATCTCGGGCACGCTGCCCACGTTCACGCCCACTGCCACGCGCACCCGCACCCCCACGGCCACGCCCACGCCCACGCGCACGCCCACCGCCACGAACACGGCTACCCGCACGGCAACGGCGACGCCAACGGGCACGCCCACGCCTACCCGCACGGCCACCGGGACGGCGACGCTCGCACCTTCGGCGACGCCAACCGCCACGCGGACGAACACGCCCACGGCTACGGCGACGGGCACTGGGACGCCGACGCGCACGGCCACCGCCGGCCCAACTCAGACACCGACCGCCACGCGCACGGCCACCCGCACGCCCACGTTCACGCCGGGGCCTTCGCCCACGCCCAGCCCTACGCCCACCGCAACCCTGACCCCATCCGCGACGCCCACGGCCACCGATACACTCACACCTACGCCGACCTTCACGCCCGGGCCTTCGCCCACGCCGACGGACACCCCGACCCCAGGCCCGTCGCCGACGCCGACGCGCACGGCCACCCCGGCGCTCGTCGGGCGGCTGCGGCTTCCGGCCATCGCCTGCTCGCGCACCGACGACTATGAGCCCAACGATTTCCAGGTGCAGGCCTACGGGCCGGTCGTCTCGGGTCAGAAGTATGTCGGGTTCTTGGCCCACATGGTGGACTACGACTGGTTTTACCTGGTCAAGGCGGCGCCCGGGCCGATAGACATCACGCTAGACGTCCCGCCGAGCGGCGACTACGACATATACCTGTTCCTGGCGGGGGCGACGGGCGGCAATCAGTATGTGGCGAAGTCGGACCGGTACGGCAACGGCGTGGACGAGTATATCTACTTCAACGCGCCCATCGCCACGGAGTACTACATCCTGATCTATCCCTACAGCGACGCGCACCCCAACGCGCCCTACGTCCTTCGCGTGCTCTACTGAGTCGGCGCTGGGGTCTGGCTGCCGCGAATCATCCCGTATGAGGAGGGGTTCCCTTGTGGTTTGAGACAGCGATCGTTGCACCGGGCGTCCACCGCATCACCGAAGGCGGCATGGTGCATGCCTACTTGATTCAAGGCGAGACCTGGGCCGTGCTGGTGGATTCCGGCTTCGGCATCGGCGACATCGGCGAAGTCGTGCGGGGCCTCACCGACTTGCCGATTCTGGTGGTCAACACGCACGCTCATCTGGATCACGTCGGCGGTAACGCGCATTTTGACACGGCGTTCATGCACCGGCGCGAATCGCTGGCGGAAGTCGCGGAGACGGCCCGCCGATTCCGCGAAATGGCGACGCAGGACGATTTCCCCGTCCCGTTTCCGGAGGGGTTCGCCGTTGAGCACTACGCGCCGCAGGTGCCGGAGCCGACGCACCGCCTGGCTGGTGGCGAGATGATAGACCTGGGCGGGCGGGTGCTGGAGGTGTTGCCCACGCCCGGGCACACGGCCGGGAGTATCTGCCTGCTGGATGAGGGCAGCCGCCTGCTGTTCACCGGCGACACGATCACCGACCGCCCGCTCCAGGGCATCGGCGAGGGCGTGAGCCTGGCCGAGTACCAGGCGACGCTGCGGCTGCTGGCGGAGATGTCGCCGGACTTGGATTTGCTGCTCCCTGGGCACGGGCCGTCGCCGCTGGTCGGCTCCATCCTGGAGGAACTCGCGGGCGCGGCCCTGGGGTTGGAGGAATCGCACTTCCAGGCGGCCCAGATCGGGGGGCGGCCCGTGCGGGCGGCGAACGCCGGGCGGTTCACATTCTTCGTGCGCCTGCCGTTGGAATCGGGCGGCGCGTGAGTTGCTGGGAGGAGTCAAATGGCGGACGAATCCGGGGCCTACAGGGTCATCTGCAAGGTGGTCCGGCAAGAAGGGCATTGCGCGATGGGCCACCAGGTGGGCGACGAGGTTATCATGGACGAATCCGGCGTCCACGGTACGATTTGCTTCCATGCGCTCTATTCCCTCATCCCGAAGGCGTTCGCGATGATGTACGGGGCGAACTTCCCGTGGTTGGAGGACAAGGACGTAACGACTCACGCCTGCCCCGACGCCGAGAACCCCGTGGTGTTTGAAGTCCGGCGGGTGCGCTAGGGCAGGGCAGCATGGGCGCAACGCGCACGCTGGTCGTGGCAACCCACAACCGCGGCAAATTGCGGGAGTACGCGGAACTCCTCGCGGAATTGCCGGCCACGTTCCTCAGCCTGGCCGACCTCGGCATCCAGGCCGAGCCGGAGGAGGAGCACGTGGGCTTCGCCGAGAACGCCCGGCTGAAGGCGCTGTTCTTCGCGCGGCTGACGGGTGAGATGACGCTCGCCGACGACTCCGGCCTGGAGGTGGACGCCCTGGGTGGAGACCCGGGCGCGCGCTCCGCGCGGTATTCGGGGACTGGCCGAACCGACCGCGAGCGGTACGAATTGCTGCTGTCCCGCCTGGGCGAAATTCCACCGGAGGCGCGGACGGCGCGGTTCCGCTGCGCTATTGCCGTCGCCTCGCCCGAAGGCGTGCTGTTCACGGTGGAGGGCACGTGTGAGGGGATGATCACCACGCGCCCCAGGGGAAGCCATGGGTTCGGGTACGATCCGGTGTTCTATGTTACAGAGCGTGGGCAGACGATGGCCGAACTGGAGCCCGCGGTGAAGAATCGCATCTCCCACCGCGCCCGCGCAGCCCAGGCCGCGATTCCCCTCTTGCGCGCGGTCCTCGGCGGGTAAGACTTCACTGCCGAGATGCCGAGGGCGCGGAGGGGCTTGGGGTATCTCGCCCTGAATGCATAGTGCCTGACCACAGGGAAGACCGCCGTTGCTACTGCGAGCGAGGCGAAGCCATCGGCGAGATGCGGACGCCCTACCACAGGGTGGGGGCAGGCTCCTCGGACTCGCGGGCGAGCACGTCCAGGTAGCGTTCCAGGTAGCGGACGATGTCGGCTCGCTCCTCGGGGGTGAAGTGCGCGAGCAACTGGCGGGTGCGCTCTATGCGTTGCGCGCGTGCGCGTTCCAGGAGCGCCTCGCCCTCGGCGGTGAGCGACACGATGACCGAACGGCGGTCGCTGGGGTCGCGCTGCCGCTCTACCAGCCCCGTGCCGCACAGCCGGTCCACGATGCCGGTCATGGTGGCCGAACACTGCTCCGTGGCCTCGGCCAGGGTCCCGATGGACACGCTGCCACCGTGGGCCTGGATGAACATCAGCGTAAGGAATTGGGGCATGGTGAGACCGAGCGCGCTCAGCGTCTCCGCGAAGCGCCTGCGCTGCCGCCACACCAGCAGGGCGACCATTTCCTCAAACCGCGCGACATCCGAGTCCTGCAAATCGCACGCTCCCATCTTTGGAATCCGCCGACCGTTCGGGCATCGGCGCTGTGCAGGTGAGATTATTTTGCGACGCTAAGTATACAGGGGAGACCTGTTTCTGTCAAACGGGGCTGGCTCGCGATTGGTCTTGGGCAACAACAAAGGCCCTACCTCCGCGGAGATAGGGCCTGTGTCTCGGCATCAGGTCGTTCGGCGTTAGTCTTCCTTCGGCTCTTTGATGGCCTCGTTCAAGTCCAGCAGCAGGGCGTCCACGTCAATCCCGTGTGCAATTGCGCCCTGCTCCAGGTTTTCAAAGCGAGCCACGGCGCACCCGAAGCACATCAGCCCATGCTTCAGAAAGACCGGCACGGTCTGGGGGTATTCCTGAACGATCTGCCCGATTGGCATGTCCTTGGTGAGCGTCACGGCATTCCTCCTTGAAATGCAATCCGGCCGGCACGATCCAGCCTGTACCGTATTATACGCCAAAGCGCCGCCGGAGCAAATCGCGCGAGAAACCAAGCGCAGTACGGCACCGGACGCCAGTGGCCAGCGCCAATGCGTTTGGCTCATGGTCAGAACCCCCGCAGGTCGGTCAAGGCGAATGTCTGGGGCGCTAGACATTTCCCTGCCGCAGTTTACAGCGCGGGCGCTCTGTGTTATGATAGTCTTGCTTGCTTCATCGCGATCCTGAAAAACGGAGGCGAACCGATGAAAGCAGTGGTCATGGCGGGCGGCGAGGGCTCGCGGTTGCGGCCGCTGACCCTGGGGCGGCCCAAGCCGATGGTGCCCCTGGTCAACAAACCGGTCATTGGACACATTCTGTCACTGCTCAAGAAGCACGGCATCACCGACGTGGTTGTAACCGTCCAGTACATGGCCGACATGATCCAGCGCTACTTCGGCGACGGCCATGGCCTGGGCATGCGACTCTTCTACTCCGTGGAAGACACCCCGCTCGGCACGGCGGGCAGCGTCAAGAACGCCCAGGCCTTCCTGGACGAGCCGTTTATCGTCATCAGCGGCGACGCGCTCACGGACATAGACCTGACGAAGGTCATCGCCTTCCACCAGCAGAAGCGCGCCAAGGTAACCATCACCCTGTTCCCCGTGCCCGACCCGTTGGAGTACGGCGTCGTCATCACTGACGCCAACGGGCGCATCCAGCGGTTCCTGGAGAAGCCTGGTTGGAGCGAAGTCATCTCCGACACGGTCAACACCGGCATCTACGTGATAGAGCCGGACGTCCTGGACTACTTTGAGCCCAACAAGGTCTTTGACTTCAGCCAGAACCTGTTCCCCCTGATGATGGAGAAGGGCGACCCACTGTTCGGCTACGTGGCCGACGGGTACTGGTGCGACGTGGGCAACCTGCAGGAGTACCTGCGGGCCAGCGGCGACATCCTGGAGGGCCGCGTGCGGGTGGGGCCGCTGGGCACCGAGGCGCAGCCTGGCATCTGGGTTGAGGATGACGTGCAGATTGCCCCCAGCGCCGTTCTGGACGGGCCGGTGTTTCTGGGTAGCGGCGTGCGCATCCGCGCTGGCGCGTACATCGTGGGCCCGGCGGTCATCAAGGACAACACCATCGTGGACGCGCGCGCCCACGTGGAGCGCAGCGTCGTCTGGGCCAACTCGTATATCGGCGAGGCCGCCGACGTGCGCGGTTGCATCATCGGCAGCCAGTGCAACGTCAAGGGCCAGGCCGTCATCTTTGAGGGCGCGGTCATCGGCGACGGCACCACCATCGGCCAGCAGGCTGTGATCCACCCCAACGTGAAAATCTGGCCGGGCAAGGAGATTGAGGCCGGGGCCATCGTCCGCACCAGCCTCATCTGGGGGGCGCAGGGGCGGAAGGTCCTCTTCGGTCGGTACGGCGTGTCGGGCCTGGTCAACGTAGACCTCACACCTGAGTTCGCCGCAAAACTCGGCGCAGCCTACGGGGCAACCCTGCCCCGCGGCGCGACCGTAACCATCAACCGCGACGCCCACCGCAGCGCCCGCATGATCAAACGTGCCATCATCTCCGGCCTGCCGTCATCGGGCGTCAACGTCCTGGACCTGCGCACCGTGCCCATCCCCGTCGCGCGGTACTACACTCGCTCCACCGGCGCGGCGGGCGGCATCCACGTCCGCGTTTCGCCCTTTGACTCCCGTATCGTGGACATTCGCATCATGGACGCGGAGGGCAGAAACCTGAGCAAGGAGGAGGAGCGCAAGATTGAGCGCGTCTTCTTCCGCGAGGACTTCCGCCGCGTCCACAGCGACGAAATCGGCAGCATCCAGTACGCCGCGAACGTCGTGGAACTGTATTCCGACGGCTTCAAGCGTGCCCTGGACATGGAGACCATCCGCAAGCGAGGGTTCCGCGTGGTGTTGGACTACGCCAACTCGCCGGTTTCCCTGGTTCTCCCCGAACTGCTTGATGACCTGAACTGCTCCGTGGTGGGCCTAAACGAACGCATAGACGAGTCGCGGGTCTCCGTAACCGAGGAGGCGCTGGAGGAAGGCCTCGCCCAACTCGCCAGCATCTGCCAGGTACTGAACGCCGACTTCGGGATTCGGGTGGACGCCGGCGGCGAGATCGTTTACGCGGTGGACGACAAGGGGCGCATCGTGCACCCCATCACCCTGTCCGCCGCCTTTGCCGACCTGGCGCTGGCGGCCCACGGCCCGGGCGGCACGCTGGTGTTGCCGGTCTCGGCGCCCGCGCTCTTTGACGACATCGCCCGCAACCGCGGCGGCACCTTGGTGCGCACCAAATTGGACCTGCACTCGCTGACCCAGGAGGCCGCCGGTCAGCAGGCGACCCTGGCTCTGGACGGCCGCGGCAGTTTCGTGTTCCCCGCCTTCCAGAGCATGGCCGACGCCATGATGAGCATGGCGAAACTCATGGAGTGGCTGGCCACCCTACGCACGCGCCTCTCGGAGGTCATCGCGGGCTTGCCCGAATGGCATCTGGCCGGCAAAGACGTCCCGTGCTCCTGGGAGGTCAAGGGAGCCGTCATGCGGCGGCTCCACGAGCAGCACAAGGGCCAGCGCACCGAGGCCATTGACGGCCTGAAAATCTGGCTGGCCGACCGTCGGTGGGTCATCGTCCTGCCCGACCCCGACCGGCCCCTGTTCCACGTGCACGCCGAGGCCGAGACGGATGCCATCGCGCAGGAACTGGCGGAACGTTACGCCTGCATCGTGGAGAGCCTGAAAGGATAACCATGCGCCCCGTACTCGTGCAGATCGGCAACATCCGGCTCATGTCGTCCACGGTGTTCCTGGACTTGGCCGTGCTGGTTGGGCTTTGGGTGGCGTACCGACTCGCTCGCCGCTACCGACTGCCGCAGGACAGCGTGCTGGACGCGGCCTTGTTGGGCATCGTCGCGGGCATGGTCGGAGCCAGGGCCCACTTCGTGCTGGCGAATTGGGACTACTATGCCGTTCGGACGGGCGAAATTCTCCAGTTCTGGAAGGGCGGCATGGCCTTTGGGGGCGGGCTTATCGCCGGCATCGCCGCATGCTGGGCGTTCGCCAGGGCGCGCCGCGTGAACGTGTGGGACCTGCTGGACCCGCTGGCCCCTGCCCTGGCTATCGGCTCGGCGCTGGCATGGGTGGGTAACCTGCTCGCGGGCAGCGCTTACGGCAGACCCGGCCGCGGCCTCGGATACCTGTTCCTACCGGACATCTACGGGTATGTGGAGTACCGCTTCGCCACCCAGGCAGTGGCAGCCGTTGTGTACGCCCTGATCTTCGCACTCGTTTGGTACTTGCTGCACCGGCGGCCCTGGCCTGGATCGCCCTTCGCCACCTACCTAGCGCTCGTCGGCGCGACACAATTCGCCCTAGAGTTCACCCGGGGCGACGACACGCTGCTCATCGGCGGGCTGCGGCTGGCCCAGTGGCTGGACGCCGCCGCGGTTATCGCCGGGCTGATTCTCATCATGGCCCTTCGCAGGCATGCGAGGCCCGCAGCCAAGACCATGCCCAGTGAGGAGGTATCCGTTGGATAAGAAGTTCACCGTCGGCCTGGCCCAGATATTTCCCCGCCTGGGCGACGTTCAGGCCAACCTGGAGCGCCACCTACAACTGGTGCGCGAGGCTCAGGGGCTTGGGGTTGACCTGCTCATCTTCCCCGAACTGTCGCTGACGGGCTACACCCTGCGCGAACTCGTGCCCCACGTGGCGATTCGCCCGTCGGACGCGCACCCGATTTGGAAGCCACTGGTGGAAGCGAGCGCGAGCCTGGCCCTCGTGGTCGGCTTCGTAGAGGAGGACCCGCGGCATCGGTTTTTCGTGTCGTCGGCGTTCCTGGACGGGGGGCGCGTTGTCCATATCCACCGCAAGGTGTACCTGCCTACGTATGGCCTGTTTGAGGAGGGGCGCTACCTGTCCCCGGGCGACGGGTTCCGCGCCTTTGACACGCGCTTCGGGCGGTGCGGCATGGCCATCTGCGAGGACGCCTGGCACATCAGCACGCCCTACCTGCTGTGGATGGACGGGGCCGACTACCTCATCTTCTGCTCGGCGTCGCCGGCCTACGGCGTGGGGATGGACCAAGAGGGCGCGACCGCCAATGCCGCCACCGTAACCCAGTTCACCAAGACCTATGCCACGCTCCTGACCTCCTATGCCTTTCATGTAAACCGAGTGGGCGTGGAGGAGGGGATTTCGTTCTGGGGCGGGAGTCTGGCCGTGTCGCCGCGCGGCCACATGCTAGGCCAAGCGCCGTACTTTGAGGAGGCGCTGATGGCCGTGGAGGTGGACCCAGGCCTGCTGCGGGCCGCGCGCCAGCGCCTACCGCTCCTACGCGATGAGAAGCCGCTGCTGACCCTGCACGAACTGTCGCGCATCCTGTCCGAGGAACACCGCCATGACGAACGTTGACGCCCTGCTGCAGCAAGACATCCCCCTCGTGCGGCGCATGTTGGTCAGTGCCATCTGCACCGAATTGGGCCGCTTCGGGTTCACGCGGGGCGTCCTCGGGCTTTCCGGTGGCTTGGACTCGTCGCTGACCGCGTTCCTCGCAGCCGAGGCGCTGGGGCCGGAGAACGTGCGCGCCGTGCTCATGCCCTACCGCACCAGCGCGCCCGAATCCACCGCCGACGCGATGGAGGTCATCCGCATCCTGGGCCTGAACCACGTTACCGTTGACATCACCGACATGGTGGATCCACTCTTCGCGCAGTTCCCAAACATGGGCCAGCGCCGGCGGGGCAACGTGATGGCGCGGGCGCGGATGATTATCTTGTACGACCAGTCCGAGGAATGGGGCGGGTTGGTCATCGGCACCAGCAACAAGACCGAACTCCTGCTGGGCTACGGCACGATGTTCGGCGACATGGCGTCGGCGGTGAACCCGCTGGGCGACCTGTACAAGACGCAGGTGCGGCAATTGGCGCGCGCCGTCGGCGTGCCCGATCGCATCATCGCTAAGCCGCCCTCCGCCGACCTGTGGCCCGGCCAGACCGACGAGGGCGAGATGGGGCTGACCTACGCCGAGGTGGACAAAGTGCTGTACCTTCTGGTGGACGAGCGCCGAACGCCCGCCGAGGTGGTGGGCATGGGGTTTTCGGAGGGATTTGTGCGCCAGGTGTGGCGTATGGTGCAGCGCAATCAGTACAAACGGGGCCCACCGGTCATCGCCAAGGTTAGCAGCCGCACCATAGATTGGGAGTTCCGCATGCCCCGCGACTGGGGCACGTAGGGCGTCCGATGGTGGAGCATCGGGCTGGTTGCAGGGTTACAGCACGCTGTGCCCAGCCCCGAAGGGGCTTGGTTCGTTCGGCGGGGGGCTAAACTCCGCGCTGCCTTACGCTAGCCTCGTCCAGCGGGCGCGGGGACGCTGATCTAGCACGAGGGAACGCATGCAGCGGCGAGGGCCTCCCCCATTGCGGAGAGAAGCCCTCGCCTTTTGCTGAGGCGTGTTGAGGTGCGACGCACGTTCTGAATGCGCACACCTGTTCCGAATCGTGTCGTTGGAACGCCGAACTACTTCAGTTCTACGACGGCCTGCTGCTCTTCCAGTTTGGCCTTGGCAGCCTCGGCCTCTTCCTTCGGGACGCCGGTCTTGACGGTGGCCGGAGCGCTGTCCACCAGTTCCTTGGCTTCCTTCAGGCCCAGGTTGGTCAGTTCGCGCACGACCTTGATGACCTGAATCTTGTTCGGGCCCACTTCCTTGAGGATGACGTCAAACTCGGTCTTCTCTTCCTCGGCGGGCGCAGCAGCCGCAGCAGCGCCAGCAGCGGCGACACCGGGCATGGCCGCGAACGCAACGGGCGCAGCCGCGCTCACCCCGAACTTCTCCTCCAGGGCCTTGACCAGTTCGGCCAGTTCCATGACCGTCATCTTTTCAATCGCCTGCAAAATCTCTTCCTTCGTCATTCTATTTTCCTCCCTTTTGATTTTCAGATTGTGATGTGCCGGCTAAGCGGCGGTGTTCGCCAGTTGATCCTGGCGGGCTTTGAGGGCATAGACCAGCCCTCGCATGGGGCCACTGAGTACGTTGACCAGGCCGTAGATCGGAGCCTGCAGCCGCGAGACTACCTGCGCGAGCAACTCTTCGCGCGACGGCAGTTTGGACAGGGTAACTACGTCCTCCGCGGACAGCACGCGGTCGCCGAACAGCCCGCCCTTGACCTCAATGGCCTTGGTTTCCTCGGCGAAGGCCAGCAGGGCCTTGATGCCCGCGGCGATGTCGCCCGACAGGTAGGCCACGGCCGTCGGCCCCACGAGGATGTCATCCAGCGCGGGCTTTTTCTCGTCGGCCAGGGCCAGGCGGAACAGAGTGTTTTTCGTAACCTGGAACCGTCCGCCCGTCGAGCGTAGCCGCGCCCGCAGGTCGTTCAACTGCCCCATGGTCAGCCCATGGTACTGCGTTACGACGACCGCCTGCGAGGAAGCCAACATGTCCTTGTACTGTGCTACACGGGTTTCCTTGATCTCCTTGGTTATCGCCAAATTGTATCACCTCCTTACGACATAGACTCTGAATACTGGTATGTTGCCGAAAACAAAAAGCCTTTGCGCCAGCCGACGCAAAGGCTTTGCAATACCCACACACTCGCCAAGCGGGCTTGCCGCGCCTTGCTGGTCGGTACCCCAGCCAGGGACGGCATTCGCGTGGGAACTCCAATCCTTTGCCTCGGCAGGACTTACGCACCGAAGTGCACCTGCTGTCACCGGCACAGGAACGTATTCGGTTGGGAAGGTGTCGCCGTTAGACCAGGCGCAGGTTCATCGCCTGGTACACGTCCACCCGCGCCGACGGCCCCATCGTCGGCGCCAGGGCAATCTTCTTGATGTACGCGCCCTTCACGCTGGCGGGCTTGGCGCGCACGATGGCCTCCATCACCGCAGCGAAGTTCTCCAGCAACTGCTGCTCGGTGAAACTGGCCTTGCCGATGGGGATGTGCAGGTTCCCCGTCTTGTCCAGCCTGTACTCCACGCGCCCCTTGCGAATCTCCTCAATGGTGCGGGGCAGGTCTTCGGGCTGCACAATCGTGCCCGTCTTGGGGCTGGGCATCAGGCCGCGGGTACCCAGCAGGCGGCCCAATCGCCCGATCTTGCCCATGATCTGGGGTACGGCCAGCACAACGTCAAAGTCAAACCAGCCTTCCTGAATCTTGGCGATGAACTCGTCGCTGCCGACGTAGTCAGCGCCGGCTTCCCGTGCGATCCGCTCCGCCTCGCCCTCGGCGAAGACCAGAATCCGCTTGGGCTTGCCCGTGCCCGCCGGCAGGGGCACCACGCCGCGAATCTGCTGGTCGGCTTGGCGCGGGTCCAGGTTCATGCGCATGTGCAACTCCACAGTGGGGTCAAACTCGGTGTACGCCACCTGTTTCACCAGCGCCATGGCCTCTTCGGGCGA
Organism: Anaerolineae bacterium; assembly: GCA_029907165.1. GTDB lineage: Bacteria > Chloroflexota > Anaerolineae > DTLA01 > DTLA01 > DTLA01. Next base: position 818 of record JARYMK010000048.1, on the reverse strand, counting down.
GTACAACTTGTTCCTGTCCACCAGTTTGGCGACTTCTTGGTACTTCTTTCCTCTCTTTGGCATCTTTCCTCCCTTTGTGGTTCAATTGGGCCTCATCGGGTGAGACCCTCCCACCGGCCCGTGTGGGGCCAGGGTTAGTCTTTGATGGTAATGCCCATGCTTCGGGCAGTGCCCTCAATCATGCGCTCCGCGCCTTCAATATCCAGCGCGTTCAGGTCCTTCATCTTGATCTCGGCGATTTCCCGCAACTGCTTGCGCGTGATGGAGCCAGCGGGCTTGCGATTCGGCTCGCCCGAACCCTTGGGGACGCCTGCGGCCCGCCGCAGCAGGTCGGGCACCGGTGGCGTCTTGGTTACGAACGTGAACGAACGGTCCTGATAGACGGTGATCTCCACCGGAATAATCATCCCGGCCTGATTGGCCGTGCGCGCGTTGTACTCTTTGCAGAACTGCATGATGTTGATGCCATGCTGGCCCAGCGCAGGCCCCACCGGCGGCGCCGGGTTGGCCTTGCCAGCCTCAATCTGCAGTTTTACGACTGCCACAACTTTCTTTGCCATGTATCCTCCTCAACCTGTAGCGCAGGCCACAGCCCGCACTACGGCATGCATCACAACCTGGAAACTTGGGTCAGGTCCACTTCCACCGGCGTCTCGCGCCCGAAGAAGGAGACCAGCACGGTAACCTTGCCCTTCTCCATGCTGATGCTGTCCACTGTGCCCATGAACTCGGCGAAGGGGCCGCTGATGATCTGGACCTTCTCGCCCCGATGGAAACTGACCTTGATGGTCGGCTCCTCGGCCTCCATCCGCTTGTTG
>JARYMK010000047.1 GCA_029907165.1 Anaerolineae bacterium | reverse complement strand
ACCCGGCCCGCGATGGCCCCGTCCACGTAGAACGTTACCGTGGCCAGGCCCACGCCGCCCATGGGCCGCGCGCTCACCTCCAGCGCCTGGACCTCCGCGGGCAGCGCGCGGCTCAACCGGTACACCCCGTTGGGGTCCGGCGAGACCAGCGCCAGGCCCTGGGCCTCCGGCGCTGCCGCCTGGCCGCCCGGATGGAGCGGGCAGGGCGCAGCGGGCGGTTCAGGCAATCCCTGCGCCCGTACCCAGTCCAGCGCCTCGGCGGGCCAGAAGGTGAACACGCGCCGCTCCACGAATTCCGGCGGGCAATTCGGTCCGGCCACCAACCCCGAAAGGCGGTCTATCGGCACGGCGCGGTGCCAGTCGCAGACCTGTGTTGGCTCCCTGCCCTGGATGAACCACTCCAAGCGGCGATGCGGGCAGTCGGGATTGGGGAGCAGGCCAGAATCGGCGCAGATTTCCACGCGAACCACGCCTTCCGGCGGCGCGAAGTTCGCCACAGGCAGGCCGCGCAGGATGGCCTCCATGACATCGTGCCAGATGGGCGCGGCCCCCGTGATGCCCGACACGTCGCGCATGGGCGAGTTGTCCGCATTGCCCACCCACACGCCCACGGCCAGGTTCGGCGTGTACCCCACCGTCCAGTTGTCGCGCCAGTCGGTGGTTGTGCCGGTCTTGGCCGCAGCGGGCCGCGACAGGCGCAGTGGGCTGTCCTCGCCAAAAGCCGGCGCGCGGGCGGTGTTATCGCTCAGCACGTCGCTGATGAGAAACGCTACCTGCGGCGAGACACCCTGCCGCGGCGACGCCGGTTCCCACGAGCCGATGACGCGGCCCTGCGCGTCCTCCACCCGAAGGATTGCGCGCGCCTGCACCACCTGCCCGCCGTTGGCGAAGGCGGCGTAGGCTTGGGTCAGTTCCAGCAGGCTCACCTCGCCGCCGCCGAGGGTGAGCGCCAGCCCCCACCGTTCGCTATCGTCCAGCGACGTGATGCCCAGCGCGCGGGCCGTCTCCACCAGCGCGTCAATCCCCACGTGCTGCAGGACCTTCACGGCGATGAGGTTGTAGGAGCAAGCCAGCGCCTGCCGCAGCAACACCGGCCCGTGGTAGCGCAAATCGTAGTTCAGCGGCACGTAGGGGTCGCCTTCCTTCGTCGTGAACGCCTCGCGCGTGTCCACCAGCATCGTGGCGGGCGAGTAGTCGCGGGCGAACGCCGCCGCGTAGGTGAGGGGCTTGATGGCCGAGCCGGGCTGGCGCAGGGCAAGGGCTGCGTTCACCGCGCCGTCAATCTCGGCGCTGAAGTAGTCCGGGCTCCCCACCATCGCCAGGATGTCGCCCGTCTGGGGTGCCAGTGCGACAACCGCGGCGTTGCGCACGTTGTGGTCGGGTTCGCCGGGCTTGCGCTCGGCGAGTTTCGCCAGGTGGCGGCGGATGGCATCCTCAGCGGCCCGCTGTGCGTCCAGGTCCAGCGTCGTGTACACGCGAAGCCCACCCGCACGGAGTACGTCCTCCGGCAGCATGGCGGCGAGGCGCTCGCGGACGTACATGACGAAATGCGGCGCGGCGATGGGAAACGGCGCTGCCGCGAAGTGCAACGTCTCGCGCTCGGCCTCCGCCGCCTGCTCCCGCGTGATGTAGCCCTGCTTCGCCATGAGGCCCAGGACGACCCGCTGCCGCTCCCTGGCCGCCGATGGGTTCGTCAGGGGATTGTACGCCGATGGCGATTGGGGCAAGCCCGCGAGGAGCGCACATTCCGCCAGGTCCAGTTCCCGCGCCGGCTTGCCGAAGTAGGTCTGCGCCGCCGCCTCCACGCCGTAGGCCAGGTTGCCGTAGTAGATTTGGTTCAGGTACAGTTCCAGCACCTGGTCTTTGCTAAGGTGGCGGGCCAGCCGGTAGGCGAGGAAACTTTCCTTCAGTTTGCGCCACAGGGTGCGCTGCGAACGCTCCTCCGGCGACATGAGCAGGGTGCGCGCCACCTGCTGGGTGATGGTGCTCCCGCCGGCCAGCACCTCGCCGCCCCGCAGGTTGATGTAGGCGGCCCGCGCGATGGCCCACACGTCCACGCCGGGGTTGGAGTAGAACGTGGCGTCTTCCGTGGCGATGGTGGCCTGGCGCAGGTACAGGGGAATCTCGCTCAGCGGGATGTTGCGGTGCCGCCCCGTTTGCGGGTCCAGGATTTCGTACAGGACGCGCCCGTTGCGGTCCAGAATCTGCGTGGCGGGCCTGGGCGCGGCAGCCAGCAGGCCCTCGGGCGACAGCGGCCACAGCACGGCCAGCGCCGCCAGCGCGAGCGCAGACCCCACGACGGTGAGCATCACGAACAGCGCGACGCGCTGCAATCTCGGTTCTCTCTTGTTCATAGGTAATTCCGCTGACACAGCCATTTCACCGCGGGGTACGCGGGGGTTGCAGAGACTCGTTCTTCTGCGTGCTCTGCGGTGGCCGTCGCTCTGATTCCGCACGCTCCGTCCCTGGCGGCGCGTCGCGGCGGGACTCGGGCGCTCCCGTCTAGGCCAGTCCCAGCGCCTTCAGCCGCTCCAGCGTGGGCACGCCATTCGCATCCCACCCCCGCTCCGCATAATACTCCGCCAGGAGCAGCGACTGGTCGGGCAGGACGCCTGCGGCCCCGCCGCTGTCGCGCGGCACCGTGAGAACGCGCACCGGCAGGGTGTCGTCGCGGGCGGTTACGCCCAATCGCACATTGATAAGACGCTTCAGGTTGAACAGGCGTTCCCCGATGCGCAGGAGTTCGGCAGGCGCGATGTCCCATCCCAGCGCCAGTTTCAGCCACTCGCACACATCCCTCGGCTCCACGTGCCCGCGAATGCTAAACTTGCACAGGCCCAGGGGGTTGAACGTAGCCAGGTAGTTCTGCCAGATGGCGGCCATCTTGCCCTGGCCCTCGCTGGTGTGGGGGTCGTAGGGTTCGGGAGACCACACGTCCTGTATCTGCAGGCCACCCGCGCCGCGCCAGTGGCACATGCCCTCCAGATGGCAGGCCCCACGGTTGGCCGTGGCGTAGTTCGCGCCCATGGAGATGTAGGCGCGCGGGTCGTGCATGGGCAGTTCCAGCCCCTTGACGGTTACGTCCATGTCGCTGGCCGCGGGGCCGAGGCGACGGCAGAAGGCCCGCACGCCCTCGCCCAGCCACGCGCCAAGGCCCGCGTCCATGCCGATTTGCTCCGTCAGCGCCACCAGGGCCACCCCGCTGCCCCAGCGCAGGTCCAGCCCCCGCGTCATGTCCGGCGGCAGAAGCCCCCGCTCGGCGGTTTCCATGGCCGTGGCGATGGCCGCGCCCGCCGAAATCGTGTCCAGCCCCAGACGGTTGCAGATGTCGTTGGCGCGGATGATGCTCTCCAGGTCGTCCACCAGACACATGGAACCCATGGAGCCTGCGGTCTCGTACTCGGGCGCGTGAATGTACTCGCCGCCCTCGCCCGCCGGGACGAGTTTGCCGCACCCGACGGGGCAGCCGAAGCAACGGTAGTGCTTGACCTCGTACCGCTCCACGACGGTCTGACCGGTGATTTTGGCGGCTCCGTCGGGCCATGACCCCTGCAACCAGTTCTTGATGGGCAGGTCGCCGCTGTTTTCCGCACGTGCTACGCCGCCCGCCGTGCCCAGTTTCGTGAATCCGACCGTGTACTCCTGGATGACTTTGTTCTTGGCACGCACCGACGCGCGGAGGGCCGCCTCGTCTGCATACGTGGGCCGGCCGTGCCCCCGCACCACGATGGCCTTGAGGTTCTTGCTCCCGAAGACAGCGCCCATTCCGCCGCGACCGACGGCGCGCGCCTCGTGCCCGTCCACCATGATGGCAGCCAGGCGAACCAGGCGCTCGCCCGCAGGCCCGATGGCGATGACGCGGGCCTTGGCGTCGGTCTCTTCGCGGACGCGCTCCACCGTCTCGTAGCAGTCCAGCCCCCACAGGTGCGCGGCGTCGCGAACCTCCACGCCCGACTCCGTGATCCACAGATACACCGGCCTGGCGGCGCGCCCGGCGATGGCGATGCCGTCGTAGCCCGCGAAGCGCAGCTCCGCGCCCCAGTAGCCGCCGCTGCTGGACTCGTTCCAGACGCCGGTTAGGGGCGAGCGCCCGCACACCGAGAACTTGCACGCGGTCGGGGCAATCGTGCCCGTGAGCAGGCCCGCGACCACGTACACGGGGCTTGCGGGGTCCAGCGGGTCCAGGTCCGGGAGCATCTGGCGGTAGTAGAGGTCGGCGGCCAACCCGCTGCCCAGCAGGTATGTCCGCACCTGCTCTTCGGGAATCGCCTGCGTTGAGACCTCGCCCGTGGTCAGATTGACGTTGAGTAGTCGGCCTGCGTAAACGCCCATGTTTCCCTCCTTGACGCAGTACGTGGTCTGATGGTGGTAACCGCGAGTGGACGCGAATTCGCGCGAATGGACGATCGCCCTTCGGGTCCAACTGCGCAGATTCGCGGTTTCTTCGGTCAGTCCGAGTCCGCGCCATGCGTGTCTTGACGGTCTCGCCTGCGTTATTGTAGTATGCGTAAGCAATTCAGACAACTCGGTGAGGGAATGCGCAACCTCTGGACATTGCTCGTCGTCTCAGCCCTGCTCGTTGGTCTCGCGGGCGCGTCCGCAAACGGGGTCCCAGCCGGTGCGCCTGCGGACTCCGCACAACGGTACACGCCCGGCGTCGTGTGGGCGAAACTGGCCCCCGACATGGCCGCTACGGCAGACCAGGCAGGCGAATGGGACGGCCATCCCATCCTGGGCAGGCTCGGCGGTGGGACCGAGTGGGTGCGCCTTGCGGTGCCGGAGGGCCGGGAGGAATCGGTTGCGGCGGCGCTCCGGCAGACGCCCGGCGTCATCACCGCTGAGCCGGAGTACTTCGTCCATGCGGCGGAATCCCCCAATGACCCCAACTTCGCCGCCCAGTGGGGGCTGGACAAAATCCGCGCCCCGCTGGCGTGGGATGTTGCCACAGGCGACTTTGCCATTGTGATCGCCATCCTGGACACCGGCGTGGACATGAACCACCCGGACCTGGCGGCCAACCTATGGCAGAACTTCGGGGAAATCGCGGGCAATGGCGTGGACGATGACGGCAATGGCTACGTGGACGACCGCTGGGGCTGGAACGCCATCACCAAGGGGGCCAGGCCCCAGGACGACCACGGGCACGGTACGCACGTGGCGGGCATCGCGGGCGCGGTGGGGAACAACGGCGTCGGCGTCGCGGGAATCCTGTGGCGCTGTCGGTTGATGGCCATCAAGGTGCTCAATTCGTCGGGCAGCGGTACCTACGCGGGCGTGGCCGACGGGGTGTACTACGCGGCGAAGAACGGCGCGCGCGTCATTAACATGAGCCTGGCCGGCTCCGACTATAGCCAACTGTTGCAGGATGCCATCAACGACGTGGCGGTGCGCTATGATGTAGTCTTCTTGGCTGCGGCGGGCAATTGCGGCTCCGGCGGCACGGGGTGCGGCTCGGTGAACCCCATAATGTACCCCGCCGCGATGGAGAACGTCATCTCTGTCGCCGCCACCGACTCAGGGGATGTGCGCGGCGCATTCTCCGAGTACAACGCCTTCGTGGACCTGGCCGCGCCCGGCGTGTCCATCTACAGCACCGCGCTGGGCAGTTCGTACGGGTACAAGTCGGGCACGTCTATGTCGTCTCCGCTCGCGTCGGGCCTGGCGGGGCTGATTCGGTTCCTGCGGCCGGCCTGGAACCGCGAGCAAGTGGAAGCGCACATGAAGGCGACCGCCGCGAAAGTCGGGAACGATCCCTATGTGAACGGGCGCAACGACTACTACGGGCACGGGCGCATGGACGCAGCCGCTGCGCTCTGGGGGCTGGTGGCCCCACCACACCTGGCCGCGTCGGGAACCGAGTGGGTCATCCACGCCGCGCCTGGGGAGCCGGTGCAGGCATCCCTCAGGATTACCAACACCGGCGCAGGCTCCATGGACTGGAGCGTGCAGGTGCTGTCGGGCACGGACTGGCTGAAGGTGGAACCCGCGCGGGGAACGCTGGCGCCCAATGGGCAGGCCGTGCTGAACCTGGCAGGGGCGGAATCACTGCCGCCGGGACTGTACCGCGGCCGCTTCCGCGTCTTGTCAACGCATCCGTTCTGGGACGGCGACGCGCCACAGGTGGATGTGTACCTACTCATCCTGCGGCAGACCGTGCGGCTGCTCTTCCCGTTCGTGTTCCTATGACGGCTTCTGCGCCCGGGCCAGCCGCTCGCCGTACTGGCGCTTGTAGTACTCCAAGTACTCGCCCGTCTTGAGTTTGCGCCACCACCACTCGTTGTCCACGTACCAGCGGACGGTCTTTCCCAGCGCTTGCTCAAAGGTGTGGCGCGATTGCCAGCCCAGCGCCTTGATCTTGTCGCAGTTCAGGGCGTAGCGGCGGTCGTGGCCGGGGCGGTCGGCCACATGCTGAATCAGGCTTTCGGGCTTGCCCAGCAGGCGAAGCACCAGGCGAGCCATGTCAATGTTCCGCGTTTCCACGCCGGTGCCCAGGTTGTACACCTCGCCCGGCACGCCATTGTGGAGCACCACGTCTATCCCCTCGCAGTGATCCCACACGTACTGGTAGTCGCGCATCTGCGTCCCGTCGCCGTACACGGGGAGCGGCAGGTTGTCAATGGCGTTGGTGATGAACAGGGGCACGGCCTTCTCAGGATACTGGTACGGGCCGATGTTATTGGAGCCGCGCGTGATGGTCGCGGGCACGCCGAAACTGACGAAGTAGGCGTGAACCATGTGCTCGCCGCCGGCCTTGCTGGCCGAATACGGGCTGCGGGGCGCTAGCGGGTCGGTCTCCACCGACGCGCCATCCAGCACCTCGCCGTACACTTCATCGGTGCTGACCTGGTGGAAGCGCTCCAGCCCGAACTTGCGGGCCGCTTCCAGCAGGACATAGGTCCCGTACACGTCGGTCTGGATGAAACTCCCCGGCTCCATCAGCGAGCGATCCACGTGGGTCTCGGCGGCGAAGTTCACGATGGTGTCAATCTTGTACTCGCGCACGGTCTGCTCCACGAGCGCCGCATCGCAGATATCGCCGCGCACAAAGGCGTAGCGGGGATTGCCTTCCAGGTCGCGCAGGTTGTCCAGGTTGCCCGCATATGTCAGTTTGTCGTAGACGACCACGTGGTAGTCGGGATGGTGCTCCAGGACATAGTGAACGAAGTTGGAGCCGATAAACCCGGCCCCTCCGGTGATCATCAATCGTTTCACGGCTAAACTCCCCGATTGGATTTCTGCCTTTACTTGTGCGGGCGATCTGCAGGTCGCCGGTACGCTCGCATAGGCGCGCGCCTAGCTCGCCGGTAGCAGGCGGGCCATGCGCAGCAGTTTGCGCGCGATCTTCTTGGGCGAGGCGTACCGCTTCCAGTAGCGGCGCACCTGCCGCTTGAATTGATTCCACGGCTTGCGACGCTGGGATTCCTGCAGCGCCCAGCGGAGAAAGTCGTAGTCCTTCCCCTTGATCTTCGCCTCGGTGGGCGAGCGACGGTACTGCTCGTGGCTGGTGATGAGTGACAAGTCGTTCTCCACGCAGTAGTCAAACAGGTCGCTGCCCGGGTGGGGCGTGTAAAAAGCCGGGCTGTAGTAGTCCGGGTCCATCTCCTTCAGCATGGAGATGGTCTCCATCACCTCTTCGTCCGTCTCGGTGGGGATGCCCAGCATGTAGTTGGCCCAGATGGCGATGCCGTTCTTGCGGCAGATGCGCGCGGCTTCCAGGTTGATGGCGCGGGTAGTCCCCTTTCGCAGGAACTTGAGCACGCGGTCGCTCCCGCTCTCAAACCCGATGAAGTACCCGCGCAGCCCCGCGTCGGCCATGAGGCGCACCATGTCGGGGTGCTTCACGATAATGTCGGCGCGGCTCTGGCAGAAGAACGGCTGCGTAAATCCCTCGGCCTTGTAGGCGCGGCAGAACTCTATCACCCACTCGCGGTCTTCCGTCAGGCAGTCGTCATGGAACATAAACGAGGCGAAGTGATAGCGGTCGCGCAACTCCTTGAGTTCGGCAATGATGCTGGGTACGCTGCGACGGCGCACCTTGCGGCCGAAGATGCGCCGCTCGGCGGGCTGGCAGAAGTTGCAGTTGTACTTGCACCCGCGCCCCGCGATGATGGTCAGGAATGGCGGCGGGAGTTCTTCCACGAACGGCACTTCGGGCGAGTCCAGCGTGTACCCGTACTTGCGCCACTCGCTCAGGAACAGTTCGCGGTCGGGGAAGGGCAGGGCGTCCAGGTCGGGCATCTCGCCGACGAGGATGCGGTCCGTTGGCCGGTTGCCCTCCTGGATGGCGCGCAGCAGTTTGGGAAATGTAACTTCGCCCTCGTGGGTTACGATGTAGTCAATCTTGGAGTTCTGGGCCACCTCGTCCAGGGCCAGGGTGGGGTGTGGCCCGCCCACCACGACGATGCTCTGCGGCAACTCCTCTTTGACGATGTCCACCGACTGCATGACCGGGTCGTAGTCCACGCTCATCATCGTGAACCCGATGACGTCGGGGCGGCGCTGGCGGATCTCGGCCCGGAAGTCGTCCCAGCCCTTGAGCGCGCGCAGGTCAATCAGGTCTATCTCAAACCCCTGGGCCTTGGCCGCCGCGCTGATGTGGGCCAGGCCGTGGCTCACCCATCCGGCCTCCATCCCCTGGCCCAGGCAGTCAAACCCGTACCCGGCAATGCCCGGGTAAACTAGCGTAGTCCTCATGTGCACCTCACGAATAGAGAGCCTTTCGCCTTTGGCCGCTTGCTATCTCCCGTTGCCGATGAGCCCCACCTTGCTGTGGTCGCCCAGCATGAGTTTGTAGGCGCGGGGCTTCAGCGGCGAGCGCGTGATCTCCACGTTACGCCCGATGAGCGAATCCTCAATCCGCTGGTCTATGTCCACGATGCGACAGTTCTCCAACACCACCGAGTGCTCTATCTCTGCGTCTTGAATCAGGCAATGGTGGTAGATGCTGGTGAACGGGCCGATGTAGGAGTTCACGATCTGGGTCTCCTCGCCGATGATGGCAGGCCCGCGGATAATGCTGTTCACGATGCGCGCCCCGCGCTCCACGACCACCTTGTTGTACACCTCGGAATTGGCATCCACCTCGCCTAGGATGCGCGTCTCAAACGTGTCCAGCACCAGGCGGTTGGCCTCCAGAATGTCGCTCATCTTGCCGGTGTCAATCCACCACCCGTGGACCATGGACGCCTTGACGTTCAGGCCCTTGTCCACCAGGTACTGGATGGTGTCTGTGATCTCCAACTCGCCGCGCTTGGACGGCTTGATGGCGTTGACGGCCTCCCACACGTGGTGGTCAAACATGTAGATGCCGATGACGGCCAGGTCGCTGACGAACTCCTTGGGCTTCTCCACCAGGCGCACCACGTTGCCCCGCTCGTCCAGCACGGCCACCCCCAGCGCTTCGGGGTTGGGAACCTTGTACAGCAGAATCTGCGCGTTCAGCGAGTCGTCCTGGAACGCCTCCACAAAAGGCACGATGCCGTCGCGGATGAAGTTGTCGCCCAGGAACAGCACGAAGCGGTCATCGCCCAGAAAGTCGCGGGAAATCTTGATGCCGTGGGCGATGCCCAGCGGGGCCTCCTGTTGGATGTAGGTAACCCGCGCGCCGAATCGGGACCCGTCGCCGACGGCCTCGCGTATCTGGTCGCCGGTGTCGCCGACGACGATGCCTAGGTCGGTAACGCCCGCCTCCACCAGGTCTTCTATCACGTAGAACAGCACCGGCTTGTTGGCCACCGGCACCAACTGCTTCGCGCCGGTATAGGTGAGCGGCCTCAGTCGCGTGCCTTTCCCCCCGCTGAGAATGAGCCCTTTCATTGCGCCTCCTGTACGATCATTGCCGCGCCCGCTTGACAGGACGCACCGGTTCCACATCCTCGCTGTCGCCCAGAATCGCGGCGGGGTTGGTGCTTACCAAGCGCCAAGCATCCGCCCCGACGATTCGCTCCGCAGCCCGCGCCGCCTCCGTCAGCGTCGGCGGGCGGTGATTGGCCGAGTGCGCGTCCGACGCCAGCACGTGCACCCAGCCCCGCTCAAGGAACACCTGCGCCGTGGATTTTGCCTGCGCCCCGAAGCCGCCCAGGATGCTGGTCGTCGTGATCTGCACCAGCACGCCCCGCTCCACCAACGTCTGCAAGCGATGGGGTGTTGCCGCGAGAGTCGCGTTGCGCTCCGGGTGCGCGAGAATAGGCTTGTACCCTGCCACCTGGAGACGGAAGATTACGTCCTCGGTGTACGGCGGGAAGGCGAAGAACGGGAGTTCCACCAGGACGTAGCGCGTGGCCCCGATGGGCCAGGCCAGCCCATCCGCCAGCCACCGGAGGATATCCGGCTCCAGGCTCACCTCTGCCCCCAGGTGCACCTCCAGATTCGCCCCCTGGCCTGCGAGACTCTGCCGCAGACTTTCCAGCCGTTGGCCGAACTCCTCGCGGGTCATCCCCGCGAACGGGGTGTGAGGAGTGGCGACGGCTTGACGGACTCCGTCGGCCAGCGCCGCGCGGGCCATCGCCAGCGACTCGTCCGGAGTCTGCGCGCCATCGTCCACGCCCGGCACGATGTGGGTGTGCAGGTCCACAAGCCCTGGGGTCGGCCACTGCACCATTCGCTACCGACTGCCCTCGGCGGCGTAGTACCGGGTGAGCAGGCTGTCGGCCTGCACGTTGGTCAGGGCTGCGCCGATGATGCGCGCGTTCGCCTTCTCCAACAAGGACTTGGCCCTCTCCACGTAATCCCGCTTGGCGCGCCCGGCCTGCACTACCAGCAAGACCGCGTCCACCTTGGAAGCCAGGATGGCTGCATCGGCCACGGCGACGACCGGCGGCGCGTCCACCAGCACCATGTCCGCGCGCTCCGCAAGCGCCGCCAGCAACTCGGCCATGCGGCGCGAGCCGAGCAGTTCCAGCGGGTTGGGCGGGATGGGCCCGCTGGTGAGCACCGACAGACCGCCGACCCCCATCGCGCGAAGCGGCGGCTCCTTCAGCATCTCCGCGTTCATCAGCGCTGTGGTCAGTCCCTCGCCGTTGGGAAGGCCGAAGATGGAGTGGAGCGAGGGCCGGCGCAGGTCGCAATCCACCACCACAACGCGCCGCCCTTCCTGGGCCGCCACGACGGCCAGGTTGGCTAGGGTGGACGACTTGCCCTCTTCCGGGCTGGCACTGGTCAGCATCAGGGTGCGAATCGGCTTATCCAGCCCGGCGAAATCAATGCTAGTCAGCAGCGTGCGGTACGCCTCGCTGGCAGCAGACCGCGGCTGCGCAATGGTGATCAAGTTCTGCAGAGTCTTCTCGCTCATCTGCAAGCATCCCTCCAAGGGACGGCCCTGCCCGCGCCCGAACGCAGGCGGCCGCCGCTACAGAATCTGGCTGACAACGGCAAACCCGACGGCCCCTACGATAAGCCCCAGCCCGAAGTACAGAAGCGTCTCGGGCCGAATGCGCGGGAGCAGCCGCCTGCGCCGCATGGGGTTCGCCTCGCTGCCCGCCGGGATGGAGCCGAGCACCACCAGGCCGGTGATGCGCTCCACCTGCTCTGGCGTGCGCAGCAGGTCGGCCTGAACCCACTCCAGGAAGAAGACGATGACGCCCGCCAGCAGCAGCCCCACGACGAACCCGACGATGGCGTTGATCTTGAGTTTCGGCGAGAACAGTTCGTAGCGCGCGCTGTCAATGATGGCCACTTCAATGCGGTCGCGCTTGTCCTGCTTCTCGTTCCAGGCAGCGCGGTCTTCGGCGAAAATCTCAGCGACCTTCTGCGCGATGGTCATCGCCACTTTGGGATCGGTGTCTTTGGCGTCAATGCGGATGGAGAAGTTGGACGAGTCGGGACTGACCGTGATCTTACTCAGCAGGTCGTCGGTGGACATATCCAACTGGCCGCGCTCAATCGCCCGCTGGGCCGTGTTGTGGCTGCGAATTTGCAGCGTGTAACTGCGGAGCAGGTCTTTGGCCGTGTTACTCAGTCCCCAGTCGGCGCGGGCCGGTTCCGCGCGAAGGACGATGGTGGCGCGGTACACCGGTGTCTGGAACTTGCCCACCAGCACGGCCACGGCCGCCGTGAAGAGGGCCAGGAAGATGAATATCCAGCCTCGCTTGCGGATGATCTCCAGGTAATCTCGGAATTCCAACCCTGCCTCCTAACCGATGTCGTCGTGTAATTCTACCACACGTGCCCCGCGCGGGCAAAGCGGTTCACGTGCGACGCACGAGTACGCGCTTGTACGGGCGACGCATGCGTCGGCCGTACAGAGATGCCCGCCACAGCGGGGCTTTTCTGTCGCTGCACCCTCGTAATAACGATTGCCGCCCCGCGCGCTCCTCGCAATGACCGGTGCCCCGTATCACAGCCAGCGGCGCGGGCGCGGTATCTCGGCCAGCACCTCCACCCCCATGCGGGCCAGTTCCTCGCGGGTGCGCACCGTGTCGTCCAGGTAATCCCACAGGAACGCGATAGCCACGCCCGCCAGGAGCGCGATTATTAGACGCAGCGGCAAGTCCAAGCGTTCCCGCAGGCTGCGCCCCGCCACGCCGAAATGCGGCCCGTCAATTCGCCGCACGACCGCGTCCTCGGCCTGAAGGAAGCCGAAGAACGTGGCGCTCTGCTCCTCCAGCACGGTGGTAATGGCGTCTGCGATGGCGCGAATCTGCTCCGAGTCGTGCCAGGCCACGCTCACGTTCAGAATGCGGTGCAGTTTGCCCGTCTGTGTGGCTGCGCCGACGGCGACCCCCGACACCTGCACGCCGCGCTTGGCCAGTTCCGCGCTCACGGCGTTGCTAAACTCGCTCCGCCGAATGACCTCCGCCAAATCGTCCACGAAGTACTCGGCCGTGAGCCACGTGTAGTAGCGGTCGTAGGCGTAATAATCGCCCGTCTTCGCCTCGGGCCTGATGCCCACCGTGAACGCCATAGACGCCGTGTAGGTCGCAGGCGCGGGCTTGGCCGTCAGGAGCGTGATGAGGACCACCAGCACGGGCAACAGAACCCACACCCACCACCGCCGCTTCAGTACCCGCCAGTATGCTCTCAGTTCCATGTTCCACTCCTTGCCGCGCGGTTCACGCCAGCGCCTTCTCCTGGGCCGCCAGGAGCAGGCCGATGCCCCGGTGGGCCATCTCCAGTAGGCGCAGCAGGTCTCCGTGCGAGAAGGGCCGCCCCTCGGCCGTGCCCTGCACTTCCACATACTGCCCGCGCGCGTTCATCACCACGTTGAAGTCCACATCTGCCGCCAGGTCTTCCTCGTAGCACAGGTCCAGCAGCGGCTCGCCCCCCACCATACCCACGCTTACCGCTGCGACCGGCGCGAGGAGCGCCCTGGGGTCCACCTCACCCTCCGCGACGAGCCGCCGCACGGCGAGAGCCAGCGCCACGTAGGCGCCCGTAACGGCGGCGGTGCGCGTGCCCCCGTCGGCCTGAAGAACGTCGCAGTCGGCGATGAAAGTGCGCTCGCCCAGCAGGGACAGATCTACTGACGCCCGCAGGCTCCGCCCGATAAGGCGGCGAATCTCCTGAGTGCGGGCGGTCAGGCCAGCGGTCTCCCTGGGCGTGCGGGTCAGCGTGGAGCGGGGCAGCAGCGAATATTCCGCTGTAACCCATCCGCCCTTACCCAGCCGATGGGCAGGGACCGCGTTCTCCACGGAGACGTTGCAGAGAACGTGGGTGTCGCCCAGGCAGATGAGGGCAGACCCCTCGGCGTATTTCGTGAAGACGGTCGTGATGCGGACCGGCCGAACTTCGTCGGAGCGGCGGCCGTCCTTCCGAGGCATCTCACTCTCCCAATACGTAGCGTAGGATGATTCCGTGCACGATTTGCTCCACAGGGGCGCGGTCGTCGGTGAACACGGCCCGCGCCTCGGTTACCTCCCATGTCAGAGGCAACACCCGCGCAGCCACGTCGCGGAGACGGGCATCGGTCAGGTGCGCCGCGTTGGCGCGAAAGTTGTCCAGCGTCGTCGGCCGGCGCGTCCCCACCACGAGGCACGACGCCAGGCTTCCGTCTCGGTCGGGCGTATCCAACACGTACACGCTGGGGAACACGGTGCGCATGGTCTGGGCGATGGCGTTCACCAGCGAGTAGTCCCCCGGCGCGCGGCCCACGTTGACCGCCGCCACGCCGTCGTCCGCCAGGTGGTCGTACACTTCGCGGAAGAACTCGCGCGTCGTCAGGTGGAAAGGGATGTACGGCGGTCGGTAGGCATCCACGGCGACGACGGAATACGCACGCGGGCTGTTGCGGAGGAAGTAGCGCCCGTCCTGGACAATGACCCGCAGATTTGGCTCGTTCATGGCGAAGAACTCGCGGCCTACGCGGACGATTTCCGGGTCAATCTCCACGCCGTCCATGGGCAGGCCGCCGTACACCAGTGCGTACTGCTTGGACACCGTGCCCGCCGCCAGGCCGATGAGGCACAGACTGGACACCTGCGACGGCGCGAACGGCGGCGCGTTGAACAGCGGCGCGACGAGGAAGTAGTCCCAAACCTCGCCGGTCAGTTCCTCGCGCGGGTTGTACACGGAGTGCACGCCCTGGCCTTCGTTGAGGCGCAGGTAGATGTCGTCGCCCCAGCGCACCACCTGGATATAGTTGTAGGCCGACTCGGTTTCGTAGATGAGGCCCTCGGACGCCTTCACGACGCCTGTCGGAATCGCCACGATGGCTGCCAGCAGGGCGATCCCGCAGGCCGCGTAGGCCCACGCGCGGCGGGACCGGGTCAGCGCCAGCCCTACGATTGCAACGGCTAGCAGCGCGAGCGCGAACAGCCAGAACGTCCGCCGCGTGCCGATGGCGGGGATGAAGACGAGCACCGGCGTGAACGTGCCCACGATGCTCCCCAGCGTGGACACGGCGTACATCCGCCCGGCGGCATGCCCCGACGAGCCCACGTCCTGCACGGCCAGGCGCACCGCGAACGGCGACACAAAGCCCAGAAGGATGACCGGCGCGGCGAATAGCAGGAGCACCCCCAGCAGGGAACCGGCCAGCAGTCCGACATCGTACGCGGCGAACCCGCGCACGGAGAGCGACAGCACGGGCCGCGCGGCAAAGGGGACCAGCCCGATGAGAATCGCCGCTGCACCGATGATGCTGTAGAACGTCGCGGGGTGCGGCGAGCGGTCGGCGATGCGGCCGCCCAGGTAGTAGCCCACCGACAGGTACACAAGGATTAGCCCGATGAGGTTCGCCCACACGATGAGCGAATTCCCGAAGTAGGGGTCCAGAAGCCGCGCAGCCGACATCTCCACCGCCATGGTGGTCATGCCGGCGATGAACACGGCCAATGTCAGGAACGCTCGCTGTCCCTTGGGCATTCCACTCCTGCCAAGCCTTTTGACTACGGCGCATTATACCCGCGCGGCGGGCCTTTGGCAAAGGCTTCGGGGCTAGACTTGACACATCCCCAAGGCTGATGGCCCGCCTTGCTTCGTCGCCCTGCTCACGCCGGGGCATCCGCAAGTCCCGGAACTGGCTCGCTACACCAGCGAACGGAAAGTGGCAACAGAGCCTTGACCCCGTTGCTTCTTATGCTATAATGTAGCGGCAAAGTGGCCTTTGGGTGCAGGCGGCCGCGGTCAACGATGCGCCTCTAGCCTTGGTTTCGGGAGGTTTCCTGATGATGAAGATACGTGTGCTGGGTACGGCGGCCCTTCTGTTGGCACTCGTCGGGGCTGGTTCATCCGGCCCCCCTGTTGCACAGGCCGGTGTGGGCGTGTGGACGACGACAGGCCCCTTCGGGGCCCAAGTACAAAGCCTCTGGGTGGCGCCCACATTTGCAACAGACCCTATTGTCTTGGCGGGCACGTGGGAGGCCGGGGTGTTCCGCTCCACTGACCGCGGCCAGACATGGCAAACCGCTGGCCTCGCCGACCACTCCATTACCGCATTGGCCGCGCCCCCTAACTTCGGCGCAAACCAACTGGTATTCGCCGGGGCGAGGTATGGATTCTTCGTCTCCGCCACCAAAGGCCGCTCGTGGAGCGCCGCCAATGCAGGCCTCGGCGCGAACCCCGATGTCCGATGCATTGCTGCCACACCCACCTTTGCGAATGACAGCACCGTCTTTGTGGGCACGTATGTCCATGGCGTGTTCAAGTCCACCAACGGCGGCCTGGCCTGGAACCCATCCAGTGTTGGCCTGACCAGCCTCAGTGTCCAGGCACTGGCCGTCTCCCCAACCTACGCACGGGATCGCACGATCTTCGCCGGGACGTTCAACGGCGGCGTGTTCGTTTCCCGCGACGCTGGCGATTCCTGGGCGCCGGCCAATAACGGGCTCGCGGCGGGTGAGGACGTGCGCGCGCTTGCTGCGTCCCCCGCCTTCGCCGCCGATGCCACCCTGTTCGCCGGCACGTTCAGCCGGGGGGTTTTTCGCACCACCGATGGTGGGGCGACCTGGCACGAGCGGAACGGTAACCTCCCGACGGCAGGCCGCCAGGTGCTGGCTCTCGCGCTCTCCCCGAACTTCGCAGCCGATCAGACCCTCTTCATTGGCACTGCGGGGGGTGTGTTCAAGTCTACCGACGGAGGCGGCACGTGGACTGAAGCGAACCAGGGCATTCTCCCGTTCGTCCCAGTGCGGGCCATCGCTGTGTCGCCAAACTTCGCCACCGACGCCCGCGTGTACATCGGCACCGACAACGGCGGCGTCTGGATGTCCACCGACGCGGGCTCGACGTGGGCGCCTGTGAATCAGTGGCTCACCGGCTTGGGCACCGCAAACTTCGTCCAGGCATCTCCCGAGTTCTCCACCGACCGCACGGTGTTTGTTGGCACGTCCGGCGGCGGCATCTACAGATCCACGGACAGAGGGGCTACGTGGGAGCGGTTGGTCAACACGCCCCCGGCCCCCAGCGCAATGGCCATCTCGCCCGAGTTCCGCACGGACCGCGTGATCTACGCAGGGTCGCTCGGCAATGGCGTGTACAAGTCCACGGACGCCGGGCGCACGTGGGCGCGTGTGAATTCGGGGCTCGGATCGCTGCGGGTGAGCGCATTGGCCATCTCACCCTACTTCGGCGTTGACCGCACCTTGTATGCAGGCACCGACGGAGGAGGCGTCTACAAAACCACCGACGGCGGCAACCTGTGGAATGCCGTGAACACGGGGCTGGAGAGTTCGCGCATCATGGACCTGGCCATCTCACCGTTTTACTTCAGTGATAGCACCGTGTTCGCGGCCACGTATGACAACGGCGTGTTCGTTACCACCAACGCAGGCGGCTCTTGGAGCCCGGCCAACCGCGGGCTGATCAGCCTGCGCATCAACGCGCTGGCCATCTCCCCCCAGTTCAACACCGACAAGACGATGTACGTCGGCAGCAGTTGGGGTGGCATCTTCCGCTCCACCGACGGCGGACAGACGTGGGCCCAGTTCAATAACGGCCTTCCTGGCGAGTACGTCGTAACCGTCTGCGCGCTGGAGATGTCACCGACATTCCTCACCGATCAGACGCTGTTTGCAGGCACCTGCTCGGACGGCGTGTACGTCTCACGCGACGCTGGCTACTCGTGGACTGCCATCAACGACGGGCTGCGGAACATGAAGGTGCGTTCGCTGTCCTTCGCGGCAACGGCGGAGGGAATACTGTTCGCCGGCACCACGGGCGGCACGGCCTGGGCGCGGGAGTTGGGCGGTATGGCCGAACGCATGCACTCCATGCGCCTACCACTGGTGATGGTGAACTACGCGCCCTAGAGCCGGACAGAGCATAAACCCAAGGCTACACGACGGAGACGCACCACCGAGGAGCGTCGCCGTTTGGCCGCTGGACGCCGGACATGGCCCGTTGACACGGCACCGGGCGCGGCTTTGACACAACTGCCCGATTCAAGTAGAATAGCCATGTACGTGGGCCTGCGTGGAGGAATCCCCAGGCCCGCCATTCATGTTTTATGATGCGATCACATTTGGACGAGATGTCCTGGATGAGGAGGATCCATGGCCGATTACGACATCAGCAAGTTGCGCAATGTGGCCTTGCTGGGACATGGGAACTGCGGGAAAACCTCGCTGTCCGAGGCAATGCTGTTTGACGCAGGCGCCATTTCGCGCCTCGGCAAGGTGGACGAAGGGAACACCACCTCCGACTTTGACCCCGAAGAGCAGCGGCGCAAGATCTCGGTGAACACGTCCATCCTTCCGCTGGACTGGGACGGCTGCCGCATCACGATCCTGGACACGCCGGGCTACACCGACTTCGTGGGCGAGGTGCGCAGCGCCGTGCGTGTGGTGGAAGGCGCGGTTGTCCTGCTGGACGCGGTCGCCGGCGTAGAGGTCGGCACGGAACTGGTCTGGCAGCATGCCAACGACTACAAGTTACCTCGGATCGCGTTCGTGAACAAGATGGACCGCGAGAACGCCGACTTCCAGAAGGCGGTGGAAAGCCTGGCCGACATCTTCGGCGTGCGGCCCGCCATCATGCAGTTGCCCATCGGTAGCCAGGCCAACTTCAAGGGCGTGGTGGACCTCGTGTCGCGCACGGCCTACCTGGGCCCCAAGGCCGAGAAGGGGCCGATTCCGGCGGACATGGCCAGCCAGGTGGAAGAAGCCCGGACGCAACTGATTGAGGTTGCCGCCGAGGGCGACGACGAACTCATCATGAAGTACCTGGACGGCGAGGAACTCACCGCCGAGGAAATCTACCGAGGGCTGCGGCTTGGCGTCAGGGGCAACAAGATCGTACCCGTGCTGTGCGGCTCGTCCCTGGCGAACATCGGCGTCCAGCCCCTGATGAGCGCCATCGTGGCCCTGCTCCCCTCGCCGGCCGAGGGCAGCGAGATTCGCGCCAAGAATCCTGCGACCGGCGAGACCGAAATCCTGCCTGCCACCGACAACGGCCCCCTGGCGGCGCTTGCCTTCAGGACGACGGCCGACCCGTTCGTGGGGCGGCTCACCTACTTGCGTGTGTACTCCGGCATCCTGGAATCCGATTCGCGGGCGTACAATTCCCGCTCCGAGAGCGAGGAGCGCATCGGGCAGTTGTTCCTCATCCGCGGCAAGGAGCAGACGCCGGTCAAGCAGTTGCGCGCGGGCGAAATCGGTGGCGTGGCGAAGTTGAGCAGCACCGTTACCGGCGACACCCTGTGCGACAAAGGTCGCCCGCTCATGCTGGATCCGGTAACCTACCCGAAGCCCATCTTCTCCGCGGCCATCGCCCCCAAGACCAAGGCCGACCTGGACAAGATGAGTACGGCTCTCGCGCGTCTGGTGGAGGAAGACCCCACGCTGGAGGTTGCCCGCGACGCCGAGACCAACGAGACAATCCTGTCGGGCATGGGCGAGTCGCACGTGGACATCGCCGCCCGCAAACTCCAGCAAAAGTTCGGCGTGGAGATCACCCTGGACACGCCCAAGGTCCCCTACCGCGAGACCATCACCCGCACGGCCAGCGCCCAGGGCCGCCACAAGAAGCAGACTGGCGGGCATGGCCAGTTCGGCGACGTTTGGCTGCGTCTGGAGCCTCTGCCGCGCGGCGCGGGGTTTGAGTTCGTGGATGAGGTCGTCGGTGGAGCCGTCCCGCGCCAGTACATCCCCGCGGTGGAAAAGGGTGTGCGCGAGACCATGACGAAGGGCATCCTGGCGGGCTATCCGGTGGTGGATGTGCGCGTCGCCCTGTACGACGGCTCGTACCACGCAGTGGACTCGTCCGAAATGGCGTTCAAGATCGCCGCGAACCTGGGCTTCAAGAAGGCGATGGAAGAGGCCGGGCCGGTGCTCTTGGAACCCATCATGCACGTGGTCATCACGATTCCCGAGCAGTACATGGGCGACGTGCTGGGCGACCTGAACACCCGGCGTGCGCGCGTGCAAGGGATGGAGCAGTCGCACGGGCGCAGCGTTGTAACGGCGCAGGTGCCCCTGGCCGAGATGCTCCACTACGCCACGACGCTCCGCTCCATCACTCAGGGGCGCGGCGTGTACACCATGGAGTTCTCGCACTACGAAGAGGTGCCGGCGCACATCGCGCAGCAGATTATCCAGGCGGCGAAGGCGGCAGAGTCAAAGTAGCGCCACTCACGTGGACTTCCAAGCGGGCTTGCGGATGCAGGCCCGCTTTTTCTTTGGCGGGTCGCTATGCTCGCAGAGGGATATGGATTTGCACAGCGGGCCTGTGCTCGGCGGTGGCG
>JARYMK010000046.1 GCA_029907165.1 Anaerolineae bacterium | reverse complement strand
TTCCGTACACACTCATAGAGCAGCCATTGTATCTTCCTTTCATCTCCTGTCCAGTGTCACTAACCTATCTGAACGAGATCAGCGCGCAACTTGACCGCGCGGCGAAAGCGGATAAGATGGGCATGCAGCGGCCCGATAGCCGCTGCCTCCTCCGGCCCATCGCGGCCGGTTCATTAGGGGCGGCGTGCATCCTCAAGATGCACATCGCCCCTTTCTGCTAGGCCCCCAGCGTCTCGGCGGCCACTCGGTGGGCCACCGCGCGGAAGCGGCCCCACTCGTTCCAGCCGCCGGAAAGTCCCTCCAACTGCACGGCGATGCGGTGCAGAGCAGCCACATCCACCTGTTGGAACTCGGTAATGCGTTCATTCGCGTCCTGCACGCATGGCGCATGGCCATCGGCCCGCAGGACAAAGAGGTAAGTCGCAAAGCGGACTTCGCGCGCGCCGTCGGTGAAGCGATACTCAATCACAGCCAGCAGTCGCTGCACCTCGGCTTCCAGGCCCGTCTCCTCCCAGACCTCCCGCCGCAGGGCGCCCAACACCCGCTCCTCGTGGCCGATTCCGCCGGTCGGTATGCGGAATGCACCCGCAGGGTAGAAGGATTTGGTGTGCGTGAGCACCCGGCCAGCGGGGTTGAGGATGACCATGGCCACCTCGGCCCGGCGATTCTTTGCCAGTTTGTACACCCACTCGTCAAAGTATGTGCTAGATGTAGGGATGTCGTATGCCCTGCGGACGCACGGCCCGTAGTCCCGCGCCAGTTCCGCGTATTCCGCTTCGTCCACACATGCCAATGGGGTCATCCTCGCCTCCTGCGGTCGCCGGGCGCAAACAAAAGCCCCTCCTGCGCGGAGAGGCTTTTGAGTCTGCGCGAAACGGCTACTACGACACGCGCCAGCACGCCACGAAATGCTCCCCGCCGACATCGCGGAACTCGGGCTCCTGCTCCTTGCAGATGTCCATCCGCATGGGGCAGCGGGTAACGAAGTTGCAGCCCTTGGGCGGGTTGGCGGGGCTGGGCACATCGCCCTCCAGGATGATGCGCTTCCGCTTCTCCTCCACCACCGGGTCCGGGATGGGCACCGCCGACAGCAGAGCCTTGGTGTAGGGGTGCAGCGGGTTCTTGTACAGTTCCAGGCTGGTCGTCATCTCCATAAGTTTGCCCAGGTACATGACGGCCACGCGGTTGCTGATGTGGCGCACCACGCTCAGGTCGTGGGCGATGAACAAGTACGTCAGGCCGAATTGATCCTGCAACTCTTCCAGCAGGTTGATAATCTGCGCCTGGATGGACACGTCCAGGGCTGAAATCGGCTCGTCGCAGACGATGAACGACGGTTGCACGGCCAGGGCGCGGGCGATGCCGATGCGCTGGCGCTGGCCGCCGGAGAACTCGTGCGGGTAGCGGTTGATGAAGTACGGGTTCAGCCCCACGACCTGCAGCAGTTCCTGCACGCGCTCCTTCAGGGCCTTGCCGCGCAGGATGTTGTGAACCTCCAGCGGCTCGCCGATGATGTTCCCCACCGTCATGCGCGGGTTGAGCGACGCATACGGGTCCTGGAAGATCATCTGCATCTTGCGGCGCATCTGGCGGAGTTTCTCGCCCTTCAGTTTGGTCAGATCCTGGCCCTCAAAGTACACGCTGCCTGCCGTGGGCCGATAGAGTTGTAGCACGGCCCGGCCCGTGGTGGACTTGCCGCAGCCGCTTTCGCCCACCAGACCCAGCGTCTCGCCGCGGCGGATGAAGAAGTCAATGCCGTCCACCGCCTTGATGTCCCCGATGTGGCGCTGGATCACGATCCCCTGGGTGATGGGGAAATACATCTTGAGGCCTTCAACCTTCACGAGCACTTCTGCTTCAGCCATCTTACGCCACTCCTCTCTTGGTATCCACCCAGCAGGCCACATGGTGGTTCAGGGCCACCGGTTGAAGGGTCGGGTTCTCGGCGAGGCACTGATCAATGGCGAACCGGCACCGAGGCGCGAACGGGCAGCCAGGTGGCGGGTCAATCAAGTCTGGCGGCAACCCCTCAATCGGGGTGAGTTTCTTCTTGCGCTCGGCGTCCAGGCGCGGGATGGAGCCGAGCAGGCCCAGTGTGTACGGGTGGCGCGGGTCGCCGTAGATTTCCTTCACAGGGGCCGACTCTATGATGTACCCCGCGTACATGACCAGCACTCGGTCGGCCAGGCCGGCGACGATTCCCAGGTCGTGGGTGATCCAGATGATGGCCATGCCGATCTTCTGCTTCAGGTCGCGCACCAGGTCCAGAATCTGCGCCTGGATGGTAACGTCCAGCGCGGTGGTGGGCTCGTCTGCGATGAGCACCTGGGGGTTGCACGACAGGCCCATGGCGATCATCACGCGCTGGCGCATGCCGCCGGAGAATTGGTGCGGATAGTCGTCAATGCGGTCTTTCGCCTGGGGGATGTTGACCATCTCCAGGAGTTCAATGGCGCGCTTGCGGGCCTGCTGGTGATCCAGCCCCAGGTGCAGTTCCATGCCCTCGGTCATCTGGCGGGCGATAGTGAGCACCGGGTTCAGGGAAGTCATGGGGTCCTGGAACACCATGGAGATTTTGTTGCCGCGCACCTGGCGCATCTCGTCCTCGCTCAATTTGAGCAGGTCGCGCCCTTCAAAAATGACCTGCCCGCCGACGATCTTCCCTGGCGGCTGGGGAATCAGGCGCATGACCGAGAGCACGCTCACGCTCTTGCCGCACCCGCTTTCCCCCACGATGCCCAGCGTCTCGCCCTCGTCCACGGTGTACGAAATCCCGTTCACCGCGTTGACGATGCCATCCTGAGTGAAGAACTGGGTCTTGAGTCCTTTCACTTCCAGAATAGTTCCCATTAGACTCCTCCACAGGGATAATAGCAGCCGCTCTTGGGGCACCTGCGACAACGCTCTGCATTGTACACAGGAACCGCAAGATTAGCAAGTTGCCCTTTCATTTTGCCTCGGTTTTCACGCGCGACGCACCGCCGAGATGCGCCGCACAGTGGGTACACCTGCACAGGCGACGCATGCGTCTTCCGTGCAAGCGCGTCCGCTACTGCGTGGCCGCGAAAACCGCACGCAAGTGATAATTGCCTTGCGCGGTAACCTTCAGCCCGCGCAGGTAAGGCTTGACCAGTGTGTAGTCCACACCGTGGAACAGTGGAATCCACGGCGCGGCGTCCACGATGCGCTGTTCGGCCTGCTGATACAGTGCCAGGCGCTCGGCCGTGTCGCGCTCGGTCATGGCCTGATCCAGCAGGCGGTCCACCTCCGGATCGCTGTAGCCGGTGTTGTTCAGTTCGCTCCTGGAATGGAACTGCGTTTCCAGGAAGTTCTCCGGGTCCGGGTAATCGGCGCTCCAGGCCAGCGTGAACATCTGGAGTTTGTGCGCGTTGAGGTCCTGCAGGTACGTGGCCCAGTCCACCTGCTCTATGTCCAGGTGCACGCCGAGCACTTCCTCGTACATGCCCGCCAGCAACTCGGCGAATGCGTTGGTGGCCCCCTCGCCGGTTACCGTCAGGACGATGCGCGGCAGGTTCTCGGCCCCGCCGTAGCGCGACGCCTTCAGTGCCTCGCGGGCCTTGTCGGGATCAAAGGGAATGGCCTGCAGGTTCTCGTTGTAGCCGGGCATCCCCGGCGGCAGGATTCCTGTCGCAGGCACCCTGGTTCGCTTGAAGAACACGTCGGCCATGGCCTGCTTGTTGGTCGCCAGCGCGAAGGCCCGGCGCACCATCGGGTCGTCAAAAGGCGGCTTGCGGACGTTGAACCCCACGTACTGGGTGTACAGGAGCGGCGTCTCCTGCACCTCGTAGTGTAGCGGGTTCGCCGGGTCCAGCACGCGCTCAATGTCCGAGACACCGACGGGTGCCGCGTCCAGCTCGCCCTGCTCGTACATGGTTACCGGCGCGCCCCCGCCGAACAGGAAGGTAACGGTGCGCACGTCCCCCAGCGGCTGGTAGTACCGGTCATGCTTCTCCAGCACGATCTGCTTCGCGTCCCACGAGCGCAGGCGGAACGGCCCCGTGCCGACGGGCTTGCGCCACCACGAGGGGCCGGACTCCACCACCTCTTTGGCCACGACGAAGCCGGTCGGGTAGGTCAACTTGGCAAGGAACGACGCCCGTGCGGCGCGGATGGTGATGCGGACGGTCCTGCTGTCCAACACTTCCACGCCGCGAACTTCCGAGGCGCGGCCGTCCAGTTTGTCCTCCGCGCCCACGATGTCGCCCAAATAGGCCCGCGCCACAGGCGAGCGCGTTGCCGGGTCGCAGGCCCGCTCAATGGAGTACTTGAAGTCCTGTGCGGTGGCCTTTCGCCCATTGTGAAAGTACACGTTGTCGCGCAGGTGGAAGGTGTACACCGTGCCGTCGTCGCTGATGTCCCACCGCTCGGCGATTTCGGGCACCACGTTCAGGTCTTCGTCCAGCCCCACCAGGCCGGAGTAAATCTTGTCCACGTACTCGGCCGAGGCGCTATCCTCCACCATGGCGGGGTCCAGCGTGGTGGGTGGGTCGGCCATGAGGCGCAGGTCCAGCGCGGTCCCGCGCGAGGGCTGCGTGGCGACCGGCGAGGCCCCCGGCGTAGCCGCTGCGGGCGTGCGCCCGCCGAGAGTGATGCGCCCCGAGGAGATGAGCCACGCCACGCCCCCCGCCGCGCACGCAATCGTGAGGCACGCCACGACGAGGATGGCCAGCAGAATCCACAGCCACAGGTGTTTCGGGCCGGCGCGCTGGGGGCGGGGCTGCAACAGGTCAGTCATGCCTGCTCACCGCCCCGCTGCACAGAAGAACCGCAGGCCAACAGAGGGGTCTCTCTGCCGGCCCTGCGGTCTTCGTGTCTGATCTGGTCTCGCCTGCTCCGTCGGTTCACGCTCAACGCGCCCTTCCGCCTGGATTGCGGCTACGATGTCCCTCGCATGCGCGGATCCAGCGCGTCGCGCAGGCCGTCGCCCAGGAAGTTGAACGCGAACATGGTGATGGACAGCGCGAGCGCCGGGAACAGGATCATGTGCGGGTAGGATCGGATGGAGCGCGACCCCTCCGAAATCATGGAGCCCCACGACGGCGTCGGCGCGTCCACGCCCAGGCCGATGAAGGAGAGGAACACCTCGTAGTTGATGTACCCCGGAATAGCCAGGGTCTCGGCGACGATGCACGGGCCGAGGATGTTGGGCAGGATATGGCGGACGATGATGCGCAAATCCCCCGCGCCAACGGTGTGGGCTGCCTCAATGAACTCCTTCTCCTTCAGGGAGAGAATTTGCCCGCGCGCCAGACGGGCCATGCCCATCCACGCGGTCAGGCCGATGCCCATGAAGATGAACAGCATGCCCCCACCCTGCAAGCCCAGGAATCGGTCCACGACCTTGTTGATTTGGTTGAAGGTGTAGGCGATTGTGCCCGGCTCCTGAACTTGGGCGAACGTGGACTTGAAGAACGCCATGAGCAGGATGATGAGCAGCATCGTGGGGAAGGCGTACATGATGTCCACGATGCGCATCATGATGTTATCCACCCTGCCGCCGTAGTAGCCGGAGATGCAGCCGTACACCAGACCAATGATGAGGGCTGTAAGGGCCCCCATGAACCCCACGGGCAGCGAGACCCGCGTGCCATAGACGATGCGACTGAAGATGTCTCGGCCCAGTTCGTCGGAGCCGAACAGGAAGTTGTTGTTGATCTTGGCATACGACTGGATGTTCTTGATGGGCAGGAAGGGTGCCAGCCAGGAAGGCACGGTCAGGGCGTTGTACGAGTCGCCCTCGGCGTAGTGCATCGGCGCGATTTGGGGCGCGAAGACGGCCGTCAGGATCAGGCCAAGGACAATGAGGCCGCCGATCAACGCCGCTCGGTTGCGGATGAGCCTTCGGAACGCGTCGGCCCACAGGTTGGTCTCGCGCTGCTCGCGTGCCGTAAGCCGGCTGGCGGCTCGCTCTTGAACGGTCATTCTATCTCCTCCTCACGCTCTACCCAGGCCACTTGCATCCGGCGACTTTCCATGTGCAGCGGCCTGGACGGCGAGCGGTCTTAGGTTATGTATAGCGAATACGCGGATCCAGGAATGCGTACGTAATGTCCACAGCCAGGTTCGCGATGACTAGGAACACGGCGTACAGGAGCGTCGTCCCCATCACCACCGCGTAGTCGCGGTTGGTTACGCTGGTGATGAAGTATTTGCCCATCCCTGGAATCGCGAAGATTTGCTCCACCACGAAGGTACCGGTGGTCAGCGCGGCGAACATGGGCCCCAGCACCGTCGCCACAGGGATGAAGGCGTTCTTGAGAGCGTGGCGGACCATGATCACGCGCTCCGTAAGCCCTTTGGCGCGGGCCGTGCGGATGTAGTCCTCGCGGATCACCTGCAGCATGCTGGCGCGGGTGAGCCGCCCGATGATGGCCGAGGACCCCAGCCCCAGGGCAATGGAGGGCAGGACCATCTGCGAAGGCTTGCCCCAACCGGCGACCGGGAACCAGCCCAGGGCCAGCGCGAAAATCCAGATGAGCAGCGGGCCTAGCACGATGTTCGGCACAGAGACCCCGAACACCGCAATCCCCATCCCAAGGTAGTCCCAGAACGTGTTCTGTTTCAGCGCCGCCACAATCCCCAGCGGAATCCCGATGAGAAGGGCCACGAGAAGAGCCAAGATGCCCAACTGCGCCGATACGGGAAGATGCGCGGCGAAAATCTCATTCACCGTGCGGCCTCGCTGCACAAGCGACGGGCCGAAGTCAAACTTGGTGATGATATTGCCCATGTAGTTCAGGTACTGAATGTAGATAGGCTTGTCCAGACCGTAGTACTTCTCCAGGTTCGCCCGAATCTCCGGGGGGCGCTTCTTCTCCGTATCAAAAGGCCCGCCCGGAACGCCGTGCGCCAGCCCGAACGTTACAATGGAGATGAAAATCAGGACCGGAATCATCCAAAGGAGCCTTCGCACTATGTATCTCAGCATTCCACTTCCCCCACACTGGTTGCTTTGAAAAAAACCGGCGGCGCAAGAGCCGCCTTCGGTACGTCTTTCAGCCGCCTCTCTGCGGTCTCTAGTACTTTACCACAGGGATTCTCAATCGTTTGTCATTGCGAGGGCGCGCAGCGCCCGTAGGGACAATTCATGAATTGTCCCTACGGTTATTCTGCGGCGCTCCGCGCCTCAGAATCTCGTCAACCGAGGGGCTTCGCTTTGCTCGCAATGACAATCGGCAATTCTCGCTGTAGCCAACTACTGGGTTGTCCGATGCGAAAGGGCTACGTAGCCCCTTCACCGGGGCTACGTAGCCGTGAGGTCGTCCTAGACTAGTGGGCTTTCACTTTCCACTTGTCAATGTGCTCGCCACCCAACGGAGCGTAGGTGCGCTCTACGTACGGCTTGGTGCAGACGACGCGGACATAGTAGTAGATGGGAGCAATGGCCGCTTCGTCGTGGACTAGGATCTTCTCAGCCTTGAAGTAGAGTTCCTTGCGCTTCGCCGGATCCGAGGCGGATGCCGCTTCTTCCGTCAGCCGGTCAAACTCGGCATTCTTCCACTTGATGTCGTTGGAGCCGAGCGTGCTGTGGAAGACTTCCAGCACCCAGTTGTTCTCATCCGGGTAGTCGGCGCACCAGCCAAGGCGGTAAATCTGCGGCGTGTCCGGGCCGTGGACCGTCTTCAGGTAGACCTTCCACTCCTGGTTGGCCAGTTTGACCTCCACGCCCAGGTTCTCCTTCCACTGCTGCTGGATGAACTCGGCGATGCGCTTGTGGCCTTCCGAGGTGTTGTACATCAGGGTGATCTCGGGCAGGCCCTTGCCATCGGGATACCCGGCCTCGGCCAGCAGTCGCTTCGCCTCTGCAGGATCAAACTTCAACTCGGGGAAGTTCGGGTCTTCCGCCGGGGAGCCGAAGATGCCCGGGCAGGCGAAGGTCTTGGCCGGCTTCTGGCCGCCCTTCAACACGGTGTCAACCAGTTTCTGCCGGTCAAAGCCGATGGAGAACGCCTTGCGGACCAGTTTGTTGTCAAACGGCGGCTTCGTATTGTTGAAGCCGTAGTAGTAGGTGCACAGGACCGGGGCAATGTACAGTTCCTTGCTGAGCACCGGGTCTGCCCTCACGCGGTCCAGGTCGGCCGACGGGACACCGCTGACATCCAGTTCGCCGTTCTCGTACATGGCGAAGGCCGTGGATTCCTCAACCACCATGGCCCAGTTGATGGTCTCAATGGAGACGTTCTTGGCGTAGAAGTACTTCGGGTTCTTCACCATGACCATCTTGTTCTCGTGTTCCCAAGTCTCCAGCATGTACGGGCCATTGGTCCAGATGTTGCCGGGCTCGGTCCACTTGTCGCCGAACTTCTCAATGGGCTCACGAGGAACCGGGCGGTTGACCCACATGCCCGCGATACCCGCGAAGTAGCCCGCCGGCTGCTCCAACGTGAACTGGATGGTGTAAGCATCCAGCGCCTTCACGCCGACTTCGTTGGCATCGGTGATCTCGCCGGTGTTGAACTTCTGGCCGTTCTTGATGATGTAGTCCACATACGCATAGTCGGACGCGGTAACCGGGTCCAGGGTGCGCTTCACGCCGTACTCAATGTCGTAGGCGGTTACGGGGCCCTTCTCCGTTACCTTCTTGGTCGCGGGGTCGTAGTGCACCCAGACGACGTCCTTGCGCATGTAGAACGTCCAGGTCAACCCATCGGGCGAGACTTCCCACTTGGTGGCCAGTTCGGGGATGGTCTCCAGGGTCTTGTCGTCAAAGTCGGTCAGGCCCAGGAACAGCAACTCATCGCACTGAACCGACGTGGTGTCGGTGGCCAGGCCGGGGTCCAGCGTGGGCGGCTCGGTGCCAAGGTTCATGTTGATGGACACGGCCAACTTCTCGCCCCCGCCGCCGCAGGCCGAGACCAGCATCGCGACGACAACGAGCAGCGAAACCAGCACGAACTTCTTGTTCATCTTCCCATTTCCTCCTTAGAGTCTTTGCGGATTTGAACTACCCAAGGGTCTCCTGTCGCGTTAGGTTTCGGCAACCACCCCCTTTCCTGTTACAGAAAGTCCACGGCGGTGGGGACGTGATGCACGGAACAACTCAGGACAACGAGTCTGTACTATTATAACACATTCCTGCATTCCGTCAAGCCCACGTTTCGGCAGTGTCTGTAACATACACGGTGGGTGAATTTGAGCGCCCCACTAGAGGCACGCGTATCGCATTAGAAATGACCTCGGCGACCCACTCGGCGGCCACAATTGGCCTGACGACTGCCATGTTCGCCCCACCGTGCGGCCAACCAACCGCCTATGTTACAGACACTTTCGGCATTCGGCCCGCCTCTTTGACGAGCCACACCGCCCTCACCCACCTGTCCTTGCGGGCGAACCGCCCGAACCACGAATGGACGCGATTTGTCGTTCTTGCCGATTTGCGATTTTCCGCCACGCCGAGATTCTTCGGCGCTGCGCGAATGTTCAATCCACGAATCGCACGAATCTACACGAATGCAGGGGCGCCACTTGTGTTCATTCGCGCGGATTGGCGCTTTCCCCACATTGTCATTGCGAGCCAAGCATCTCGGTTGCCGAGATTCTTCGGCGCTGCCCTCTCGCAATGACAGTAGCCAACGCACTTCGGAACCCGGTCAGCCTACTGGGGCAACTGCCAGGCCCCAGGCGCGGGTTTCTGCTGCTCTATTTGCATCAGCCGCTTGGCATTGAGCGCGTCTTTCGGGTATCGGCCAGCGGACTTGGCGACGTAGGTAGCAGTAGGAACCGATGGGGCAGTAGACTGATTCCAGCCAGGCGCGAGGAAGCCCCGGCTGAGCCCAAGCCCAAACCCGAGCACGAGCATAGCCAGCACGGCTCCCTGAATCGCGTTGGCGAGGCGCGCCTGCCACACGACGGCTCGATCCTGACGCTCCTGCGCCGGACGACCCTCCGCGATGCGCGCGCGCACGCGGGCCCACACCTGCGGCGAAGGCTCTAGCCCCTCGGTCTCCGCCCGCAGGGTTGAGCGAATCGCCAAGTCCAACTCGTCATCGGAAACTCGCCTTGCGCGTCTCCACATCATCAGAACTCGTACGCTACCTCGGGTAGGGTGCGCTGCATCTGCTCCAACGTGCGCCTGAGTTTGCTGCGCCCGTAGTGCAGTCTGGACTTCACCGTGCCCACGGGACAGTCCAGGATGTACGCGATTTCCTCCAGCGAAAAGCCGCCCAGATAGAACAGGATCAGCGCGACTTTCTGGTCAAACCCCAGGGTATCCAGCGCCTGCGCCAGCGCGTCGTTCACCTCGGCGCGGTGAAGCGCCGCCTGGGGTGACTCGGTCCGGGCCGAATGCTCCGAGACCTTCAGGGAGTCCAGCGGCAAGAGCCGGTAGCGGTGCGTCTGCCTCCACCAGTTGTAACTCAGGTTCACGGCGATGCGGTGCAGCCACGGCCCCAGCGAGTCGCACGCCTGCACGCGCGCCAGCCCGCGGTATGCACGGATGAAGCACTCCTGCGTTACCTCTTCGGCAGCATACCGGTCGCGCAGGATGGCGTAGGCCGTGCGGAAAACCATGGTACTGTACTTCTTGTACAGCGCCTCAAAAGCGGCCACATCGCCCGACTGCGCTTGTGAGACGAGGGCAGCGTCCGCACTCTCTGCCACAGATGCACTCCCTCTATTTCAGAATACACTGGCCGCACGCCGAAAGTTCAAACGGCCCGAAAGCCCGCTAAACGCCCATGGCACGCTGGGCCGCCTCCACGCCGCGCCCCAACTCCACCGGATACCCCAGCGCCTTGAGGCCGCGCTCACTGGCGCCGACCGTCGCCAGGATGTCGGACGGCCCCGCCGGCCCCATGTGGCCCACGCGGAAGTACTTGGTCTTGATGTCGGGGTGCAGGCCGCCCGCCACGACAACGCCTTCCGCCGCGACTTTGCCCAGCAACTCGGCCCCCACGCCGTCGGGGTAGTACACCGCCGTCAGGGTCGTGGCGGCAATCTCCGGGCGCGCGGGCACCTGCCGCAGGCCCATGGCAGCCACCGCCGCCTTGAACCCATCGCTCAGGCGCTGGTGGCGGCGGAACCGCGCATCCATCCCCTCGGCCAATATCTGCGCCAGGCTGACACGCAGGGCGTACACGAGGTTGACCGCAGGCGTGCCGAAGTAGGCGGCCTTGCGCTGGCGGTACGACTCCATGATGGGCAGCCACTTGCCCCAGTCGGCGTAGTAACTGCGGACCAGCGTCTTGCGGCGGCGGAACGCCTCAATCGCGCGCTCGCTGGCCACCAGCAGCGCCAGCCCAGGCGGCACCGAGATGGCCTTCTGCGAGGCGGTGAGGTACACGTCCACGCCCCACTCCTCCTGCCGACATTCCATGCCCGCCGTCGCGCATACGCCGTCCACCACCGACAGCGCGCCGTGCTTCTGGGCCAGGGCCGCCAGCGCCTTCACGTCCACCGCGACGCCGGTGGATGTGTCTACGTGGGTTGCGGTCATCACCTTGTACGGGGCCGAGGCCAGTTTGGCCTCCACCTCCGCCATGTCGGGCACTTCGCCCAGCGGCGCGACGATTTCGTCCACCTCGGCCCCCTGGCGGCGGGCGATGTCAGTGAACCGCTCGCCGAAGACGCCCGTGCGCAGGACCAGAACCCGATCGCCCGGCTCCACCAGGTTCGCCAAGCCCAACTCCATCGCCAGCGTGCCGGAGCCTGCGACGACGAACGGATACCCGTGGGGGGCCAGGAAGACCTGGAGCATGTCGTCCAGCACCTGGCCGAACAGGTCCACGAATTCCTGGCTGACGTGGCTGTCGGTGGGGATGGACATGGCGCGCAACACGGCGGGGTCAAACGAGATGGGGCCAGGAATCATCAGCAGTTGGCGTTCGTTCATGCTCCCTCCCGAACAGGTGGACAGGCGGCGATTGACACGCGCCTGACCATTCCAAACGCACCGTTTGTGCCATTGTACACGCACTTGCGCGGATATGTCAACCCTGGCACGCGCAGGCTCCTACGGGCCGACCGTAACGCGATGCGCCACCAGGGCGTTCCCCTCGGAATCGGCGCGGCCCGACTGCGCCACCGGCACGCGCTCGTTGGCCGCGGGCAGGTACAGCCCGACCAGAACGCGGTACTCGCCGGGCGCTGCGTCCGCCGGCACGGTCAGCGCGTGGGCGTCCGAGATGACCTCGCCCGCCGTCCAATTTGTCGTCGGGCGGCTCCCGCGGGCCGGCTCGCTGTCGTCCTGCGTTACAATCTGCCCGCTCGCGTTCACCAGGTGGACGAAGACCGAATAGCGGTTCTGCACCGGGCGAAGCGCCTGCCACCGGAAGGTGATGCGCAGCGTCTCGCCGGGGCGCAGTGTCCCTCGGTCCGCCTCGGCCGTGAGCAAGCGCGCCACATCGCCCAGCATGGCGTTGATGGTGAGACTGCGCCCCGAAGACACCCGCAGCAGAACTGTCGTGCCCGGGATGACCTGTGTCCCTGCTGGCGGGTCCTGGGCGATCACCGTGTCCGATGGGCTTTCGCTCCACACGTCCTGCCGCGTCGCGTTCAGGTTACTGGCCGCCAGCGCCGCCTCTGCTGCTCCGTAGGACTGCCCGACCACGTCCGGCACCGTCGTCTTGTCGGACCCCTTGCTGAGCAAGAGGCGCACCGTGCTGCCGCGCGGCGCTCGTTCCCCGCCTGCCGGTTCCTGCTTCAGGACGCGGCCCAGCGGCACGGCGTCGGAGTACTGCTGCCCCGCGACCTCGGCCAGCAGGCCCGTCTGGGCCAGCAGCGCCCAGGCCGTCGCCTCGTCCAGGCCGGTCAGGTCGGGGACGACCACCGTGTTGGCGTCCACCGCGCCCGGCGACGGCGCCAGGGCCACGGGCGCGGCGTAGCGGGCGTACACCGTGGCCCACAGGGGGATGAGGCCCAGGATGGCAAGCAGGGCGACGGCCGCGAGGGCGATGCCTACGGTATCCCAACCCTGCGCGGGCCGGGGTTGACGGGCTGCCATCGGCGACACAGGCGCACGCGGGGGCCGTTCCTGCACGGGCAGCAGGGCACGAACCGCCGGACGGTCGGGGAGCGCCCCCCACCGCGCCCGCCAGTAGTCCGCCAGCACCTGGGCCAGGGCGAGCACGTCTGGATAGCGGCCATCGGCCAGAAGCCGGGCCAGGTCAGGCGCGGCAGCAAGGCCGCTGCCGAGCATGGTGCGCAGGATGGCAACGATCCGGTTCGCGTCGGCGCTTGGGCTGTGGGGGGTCGGGACGCTCGGGATGCGGACCAGCGCGGCGGGCAGCAGGCGGGCGTTGCCCCGCGCGTCCAGGGCGATGTCCTCAACCGCCAGGTCGGGGATGCGGAGCCCAGCCTGGCGCACGTACAGGAACAGGGAACACAGTTGCAGCCCGATGTCCACAGCACGCGCCACCGACAGGCCGCCTGCTTTCTGGATAAGGCGCGGGAGCCAGAAATCGCCGGGCCACTCGGTCGCTACATAGTGCACGCCGCGGTCAAGCCCGAAGCCCAGCACCGCGGGGAGCGCCGGATGCGACGCGCCGGCCCACCGCTGGAACGCCTGCTGCGGGTCAGCCGCCTGTGCGCCCCCCTCGCCCGACGGTGCTCGGCGCACGACAAGCGCCACCACCTCGCCGGAATGGGTATCCTCGGCACGGTAGGTGATGGCCTGCGCGTCGGCATGGGCCCGCGCCAGAATGCGGTAGCGGCCGCCGATCAAGTCTTGCTGGGTTCTGCCTTCCATCCCTCACCACGTCTTTCAGCAGTGCGCCCATTCTACACGGGTTTCTCGCTTTGTTCAAAACCCCCTTCGGTGCTATAATTCGCCACACCTCAGGAAGATGGCAGGGGAGCGCATGAAGACGAGACTCATCTACAATCCGCGTGCGGGGCAGCGCGACCTGACGCATGATCTCCTCGCCGCCCGAGACTACCTGGCGGCCCACGGCTGGTTTGTAGATTGGTTCGTGGAGAACGATGCGCGCCGAATCACCGAACTGTCCAGGGAAGCCGCGGAAGCGGGCTACGACGTGGTCATCGCGTCGGGGGGCGACGGCACCATCAGCCGCGTCGTCAACGGTCTGGCCCGCACCGAGACCGCGCTGGGCGTCCTGCCCGCCGGCACCGGCAACGCCTGGGCGCAGGAGATGGGCATCCCCGTGTCCAAAGTCTTCACGCGGCGGGCCCTCCTGGAGGCCGCTGATGTACTCCTGGAGGGCGAAGTCCGCACGGTGGACCTGGGCACGGCGGGCGAGAACTACTTTCTCATGTGGGCCGGCGTCGGGTTTGATGCCCGCGTAACCGAGGAAGTGAGTTGGGAACTGCGCCGCCACATCGGCAACCTGGCCACCTGGATCACGGGCGTGCAGGTGGCCCGTGAGTACCCGGGCACGCCGGCAACCATCACCGTGGACGGCAAGGTGTACCACAGCCAGTTCATCCTCACCGTGATTGGCAACGCCCAGTCGTATGCCGGTTCCGTGCGCATGACCCCCATCGCCCGGCTGGACGATGGCCTGCTGGACGTGTGCGTGTTCAAGGGCAAGGGGTTTGCCGACACGCTGAAGCACCTGGTCAACGTCCTGTCGCAGACGCACATGATCAGCCCGGATGTGGAATACTACCAGGGCGAGCGCATCCACATAGAGGCCGAGGAGCCGCTGCCGGTGCACCTGGATGGCGACGCCATGGGCTACACGCCGATGGAATTCGGCATCGCACCGAAGTCGCTGCGGGTGATCCTGCCGCACAATGCGCCGGAACGCCTCTTTATCTCGCAACCGTGATGGGACGATGAACGCGCTCTACTATCTGATTGTGGCCGCGCCCGTGGCCATCCTGGGCGACCTGCTGGGGTGGGACCCGGCGGTGGTGTTCGTGCTGTCGGCGGTGGCCCTGATTCCCCTGGCCGGGCTTCTTGGCAAGGCGACGGAGGAGCTGGCCACGCACACCGGCCCGCGCCTGGGCGGACTCCTCAACGCGACGCTGGGCAACGCCGCCGAACTCATCATCACCATCTTCGCCATCCGCGCGGGTCTGCTGGAACTGGTGAAGGCGTCCATCACCGGCTCTATCCTCGGCAACATCCTGCTGGTGCTAGGCCTCGCCATGTTCCTCGGCGGCCTTCGCAATGGCGCGCAGGCGTTTGACCGCGAACACGCCGGCACGAATGCGACGATGATGATCCTGGCCGTCGTCGCGCTCATCGTGCCGTCCGTCTTCAGCCATACCATAGACCTGGTGGATCACCACGGCGTGGAGGCGCTGAGCATCGGCGTGGCCATCGCCATGCTGGTGCTGTACGCGCTGAGCCTGGCCTACGCCTTCCTGCCTGGCGGGCCGCCTGCGGCTGATCATGGCCACGCCCCGGGCCAAGCGCATTGGTCGGTGCGCAAGTCGCTGCTGTACCTGGTGTTCGCCACGGTGCTGGTCGCCTGGATCAGCGAGGTGCTGGTGGGCGCTGCCGAGCCGGTGGTGGAGGCCTGGGGCATCAGCGAGTTCTTCCTGGGCATCGTCATCATCCCCATCGTCGGCAACGTGGCCGAGCATCTGGTGGCCGTGCAGGCGGCCTGGAAGAATCAGATGGAACTGGGCATGGCCGTGGCGGTGGGTTCCAGCCTGCAGATTGCACTCTTTGTCGCGCCGCTGCTGGTGTTCATCAGCCTGCTGTTCGGGAATCCGCTGACGCTGGTGTTCAACGAGTTTGAGTTGGTAACGCTGGCAGGGGCTTCGCTGGTGGCGGGCATCGTCGCGCTGGATGGCAGGAGCAACTGGCTGGAGGGCGCGCAGTTGCTGGCGGTGTACGTCATCACTGCCCTGGCGTTCTACTTCTTGCCGTAGGCGGGGGCACGGCGGCAAATCTACTCGTGGGAGAGCGACACATGTTCCGCAAAACGCTCCTCTTGGCAGTCGCAACTGTCGCGCTCGTTGGCTTGGCAGCGCTCGTGGGCACGCCCAGCCTCGGCAGCGCGCCCGCCGGCCCACTAACGGCAGCCGAGACGCCAGCCCGCCCCAGTTTCATGGGGCTAAACGCCTACTTCGGCGAACTCCACCAGCACACGGGGTACTCACCCGACGGGTGCGGCCTGCCCAAGGAGGCCATCATCGCGGCGCGGAACACCCGCCACAACGACTTCATGGCCCTCACCGAGCACCACTACTCGTTCTACCGGCCGGAAATCGGCTCCATTGAGCGGGGCTGCCGCATCCCACAGACCGACCCGCACAAGTGGCAGACGCTGGGCGAACTGGCCGAGCGGTACACGCAGGACGGCTACTTTGTGCTCCTTCGCGGCTACGAACAGACGCGCGACGAGGGGCACCTGAACGTGTTCAACACGGAGTCCGTCATCTCGCCAGTCTTCGTGGACGACTTCTACTCCTGGCTTGCGGGGCAGCCCCTGGACGTGTTCGCGCAATTCAATCACCCCATGCCGCTGGACTGGGTCGGCGGCATGGGCGATTTCAACGGGTTCCGCTTCTTTCCGCCCGCGGCCCCCAAGATGACTCTGATTGAGAACGCCGCCGCGCCGCCCTTCTACTTCGCGTACCCACGCGCGCTGGCCAATGGCTGGCAGGTCTCGTCGGTCGGGTACGGCGATGGGCACTATGCCAACCAGGCGGGGAGCCTGCGCTACGGCATCTTTGCGCCGAACATCACTCGGCGCGACCTCATTGACGCGCTCCGCAATGGGCGCACCTTCGGCAACACCGACGGACAGTTGGCCGTCGCTCTGGTCGGGAACGGCCGCTGGATGGGCGAGCCGACCTCTGCGGACGAGATACACTTCCAGGCGTATGCGGCCGACCGCACCGGCGACGCCATTGTGCGGATAGAGTTGCTGGGCCGAGAGGGCTTCATCGCGTCGTGCGCGCCTAGAACCACCCCGGCCGAGTGCCAGTTCCAC
Source organism: Anaerolineae bacterium (assembly GCA_029907165.1). GTDB lineage: Bacteria > Chloroflexota > Anaerolineae > DTLA01 > DTLA01 > DTLA01. The sequence continues at coordinate 3,449 of JARYMK010000046.1, read as the reverse complement.
GTGGGTGATGTGCGCCCGGGCGATTTCTTCTACCTTCACGTCTTGGACGCGCGAGGCGATCACGGCTGGAGCGGCTCCATCACAAGGCCTCTGTACAACCGCCTGCAGACGAACCCAGCCACGCTGCGGTTCGCGTTCCCGGATACCGGCGCCCCCGCGCAGTCGCAGACGTTCCTGTTGGAGGCCAACGATGGCCGCGACGCCGCGTGGCAGGCGGTGGCGCAGGCCGACTGGATTCACGTCGAGCCCTCGCAAGGCGAGCACCTGCCGGCGGAAATCACGGTAACGGTGTCTCCAGCGGCGCTGCAGGGCGGACTTCACGTCTCCGGCATCGTCATTGAGGCGGTGGGGAGCGATCACCTTCCGTTGGTTGAGGGCGTGCAGGCCGAGGTCGGGGCTGCGCCAACGGTAACGCTAACCGTGTCCCCGCGCATCACGGAGACCACTGTCCCATTTGAAGCGCCGGTCGTGTCGGGGACACTGTTTGTGTCCACGTCCACCCCCGCCATGCCGTGGTTCGCCTCGTCTTCCGTGCCGTGGATTACGCTCGCGCAGACGCAGGGGATCGGCAGCGGCACAATTGCGTTCACGGCCAACCTAGCCGGGTACGCGCCGGGCCTGTACGCGGGGCAGATTGTGGTCATCGCTGGCACGCAGATTCGCGTGTTCGAGGTGAAGGCAACGCTGCGGCCATACCGGGCCATCGCGACCACGCTCCAGCAGGGCAGAGGCGGCTACGCCGGTGTGAGCGACACGTATCTCAATCAGTGGGCGCAGACCACACCCCACGGTCAGGCGGGCGGACTCCTGGCGCGCGCTGGCGGCGTTCAGGTGCCCCTCATGCGGTTTGACCTGTCCTCTATCCCGCCTGACTCCACGGTGCTCAGCGCCACACTGTCGCTCTACGCGCTGACGAAAACCACAGAATCGGGGCTGATGATGGACGTTTACGAAGTGCTGGAGCCGTGGGATGAAGGGAGCGCCACGTGGAAGCAACGTTCCACCGGGCAGTACTGGCGTAAGGAGGGAGCGGCGGCCCGGTGCGAGGATACGGCTTGCGTGCCTAGCACCAGCATGGGAATAAACGCGATCAAACGCTGGTACACGTGGGACATCACCGCGCTGGTCAAGAAATGGGTCGCGCGTCCCGAGGCCAACCACGGCATGCTCCTGTTCGGGGAATCCAGCGCCAACATCGGCTTCACGTTCTACTCGTCGCAGTCCCACCCCTATGAGGCTGCGTTCAGGCCGCGCTTGGACATCGTGTACGGCGAACCGACGCCCACGCCCACCGCGACCCCAACGGCGACGCCCACGCCGACCCCGACTGAGACGCCGACGCCAACGGCCACGCCCACGCCGACCCCGACGAATACGCCGCCCTGCCTGATCTACAGCCTGCGCTTCCCGTGCCTCTGGCTGGGGCGGTAGGCGAACGCCCGCGCGCGTTGCGGAGAGCGAAGCCTCGTTGTATAATGGCACGCGCACAGACCTAGTAGGGGAGGCGTGCGGTGTCACCCGTTCTAGACGAGAGGATGCTGGACTTCATCAGCCACAGCGACACCCAAACGCGTCGGCTCGGCGCGCGTCTGGCCGCTCTTCTGCGCGGCGGCGAGGTCATCTGTCTGGAGGGGGAACTGGGCACGGGCAAGACTTGTTTCGCCCAGGGCATCGGAAAGGGCCTGGGCGTGGAGGAGCCGGTGGTCAGCCCCAGTTTCACCCTCATCCGCGAGTACGCCACAGCCCCGGCGCGCCCCAAGTTCATCCACGTGGACCTATACCGCCTGGGCGAGGATGACCTCCCGACCCTAGGGCTTGAGGACTACATGAACCCGTCCTGTGTCGTGGTGATTGAATGGGCGGACCGCATGGGCGCGAGCACGCCAGAAAAACGCCTGGAGGTGCGGCTGCGCTTCGTGGATGACACCAAACGGGGCCTGACGTTCGTCGCCTACGGCGAGGAGCACCGGCGTCTGCTGGAGGCATTCCGGCAGAGCATGTTCGGCGCCGGCGAGATGGGAGGGAAGCGGTGATCGCCAGAGACGCCATCGTGCTGGCCATAGACACGGCCACGTCCACAGCGGGAGTCGCCCTGTACACCGAAGACCGCGTGCTGGCAGAAGCCACATGGGTAACCCAGGGCAACCATACGGCCGAACTAATGCCAGTCCTGGCATCTGTGATGGAGCGGCAGCGGCTGAAAGTGCAGGATTTGGGCGGGCTTGTGGCCTCCATCGGCCCCGGTTCGTTCACGGGAACGCGCATCGGCCTGTCCGTCGCCAAGGGGCTGGCGCTGGCGCACAACTTGCCGCTGGTCGGCGTGCCCACGCTGGACGCGCTGGCCTATGCCCACGCGCCGCTGCGCCTGCCGACGTGGGCGGTGGTGGAAGCGGGACGCGGCCGCTACTGCGCGGCGCTGTACGGGATTCAGCGCGGGCAATGGCAGAAGGTCTTGCCGTACCGCATCGTGAAGTTGGACTCGCTCGCGCCCGACGGGAATCACAAGACGCTTTACTGCGGGGAACTGGATCGGGACGCGCGGGAGTACCTGCGGCAGAAGTTTGCGGACCTGGCGATTCTGGCACCCAGCGCCGCATCGCTGCGCAGGCCCGCGTTCCTGGCCGAGTTGGGCTGGCGGCGGCTGCTGGCGGGCGAAACCGACGACGTGGCCACGCTAAGCCCCATCTACCTGCAGCATCCCGTCTCGGAGAGGGAGCCTTGAACAGCGACATTTTGCCCTACGTTCTCCAGCCCATGCGCGTTCAGGACATCCCCGAAGTACTGGAGATTGAGCGGGTGTGCTTCTCCATGCCCTGGTCGGCGCACGCCTACCGCTACGAGATTGAGGAGAACACGCTGTCTTGGTACGTGGTGGCGCGCCCGACCCACCGCCGGGCGGAGCGCAGGCTCCTAGGCAAAATCCTGAACCTGCGTTCGGCGGGGCAGCCTCGCACGCCTATCATCGGGTACGGCGGCTTCTGGATGATGGTGGACGAGGCCCACATCAGCACGCTGGCCGTCGCGCCGCCGTACCGGCGGCGGGGGGTGGGCGAATTGCTGTTGCTGACAATGATAGAGGAAGCGGAACGCCGAGGCGCAGCGGCTGTAACGCTGGAGGTGCGCGTGAGCAACCTGCCGGCCCAGCGACTCTACGAGAAGTACGGGTTCACGGTACAGGGCCGCCGCGTGCGCTACTACAGCGACAACGGCGAGGACGCCTACATCATGACAACGCCCCCGCTTCGTTCTGCATCGTATCGTGAGATGCTGGAAGCCCTCAAGGCCCGCCTGTACGCGCGCCTGGCATCGGAGAAGCAGACGGGAGCCTCATAGCCCCTACCCGGGTACAACGTGCGGCGCAACATTGCGCGCCATCTCCAACCGCTTGTTCGGCCGCCGCGAGCGCAGCGAGCCAGGCCGACAAGCGGCGAAGCCGCCGCGCCGTTCAG
>JARYMK010000045.1 GCA_029907165.1 Anaerolineae bacterium | reverse complement strand
ATGGACAAAGTCCTGCGGGCTGGGGGGCAGCCCCAACGGGGCTTGGCCCTTTCAGCGCGGGGGTTTAGCCCCGCGCGGCGCGGCGCCCCGGCCGCCCGATGCTAAAGCATCGGGCTGAAGGGGCAAAGCCCTGCGGGCTGCCAGCCCCAACGGGGCTTCGCCCTTTCAGCGCGGGGGTTCAGCCCCGCGCGGGTTTTCGCGCCTTTCGCGCCCTTTCGCGACTTTCGCGATCCAAGCGCCTGCCCCTCACCCTGACACTCCCCTGCGGGCTGCCAGCCCCAACGGGGCTTCGCCCTTTCAGCGCGGGGGTTTAGCCCCGCGCAGAGCCGCGCCCTTTCGCGGCTTTCGTGGTCCAGATACCATTCGTGATCCAAACGCACGCCCCCTGCCCGGCGGCGGGCATTGCACCTGCCACGCACCTCGGAGGTGCGTGGCAACGGAACACCCCGCTTCTCGCAGTCTCCAACAGACTTCGGAACCGAGCGCCCTGTGCCGTGCCGTTGCCACCTCGCCCGCACGTGCTATAATGGGCGCACAGGGCATCCGACCGCATCGCTCCCGCCAAGGAGGGCTTGCCATGACCCGAACGAAAATCGTCTGCACGCTGGGGCCCGCCACCGACGCGCCCGACGTGCTCCGCCGGATTTTGGAGGCTGGCGCGCGCGTCCTGCGCCTGAACTACTCGCACGGGACGCAGGCTCAGCAGGCTGCCCGCGCCGACGCCGCTCGGCGTATCGCCCGCGAGTTGGACGCCCATATCGCCATCCTCGCCGACCTGCAAGGCCCCAAAATGCGCGTCGGCGACATCCCGGGCGGCAGCATGACCCTGCGGGAGGGGGCCACCGTGGTCCTCACCGCCCGGCCCGCCCCCGCCGGCGACCGCGACATCCCCTTCGCCGAACCGGACGTCCTGGCCGACATCCGCCCGGGCGCACGCATCCTGCTGGACGACGGCCTGCTGGAACTGCGCGCGGTGCGGAGGGATGGGGATGACGTGGTGGCCGAGGTGGTGGTGGGCGGCGAACTGTCGTCGCGCAAGGGCGTTACGCTGCCCGACACCGAGGTGCGCATGGCGTCGCTCACCGATAAGGACCGCGATGACGCCCGCGCGGCGGTGGAGGCAGGCGCGGACTACATCGCGCTGTCGTTCGTGCGGTCGGCGGCGAACGTGGAGGATTTGCGGGCGCTGCTGCGCGGCCTGGGCGCCGGCGACGTGCCCATTATCGCCAAGATTGAGAAGCGCGAGGCACTGGATCGGTTCGGCCAGATTCTGGACGCCGCCGACGGCATCATGGTGGCGCGGGGGGATTTGGGCGTGGAAATCCCGCCAGAGGACGTGCCCGCGCACCAGAAGGCCATCGTGCGGCAGTGCAACGCGGCGGGCAAGCCGGTCGTCATCGCCACGCAGATGCTCCAGTCCATGATAGACAACCCGCGCCCCACCCGTGCCGAGGCCAGCGACGTGGCCAACGCCATCCTGGACGGGGCCGACGCGGTCATGCTGTCGGGCGAGACGGCGGTGGGGCGCTATCCGGTGGACGCGGTAGCGATGATGGGCAAGATCGCGCGGGCCACCGAGGCCCACTTCCCCTACGGCGCGCGCATGCGCGAGGCCGCCGACGCCCGCGCCACCACCATCACCGACGCCATCAGCCAGGCCACGTGCGAGATCGCCCAGGAGTTGGGCGCGAAGGCCATTCTGGCGTCCACGCGCTCGGGACACACGGCGCGCATGGTGGCCAAGTACCGCCCGGCGACACCCATCCTCGCGCCCACGCCCGACCCGAAGGTGGCGGCGCGGCTGGCGCTGGTGTGGGGCGTGGAGCCGCTCCTGGTGCCGCAGTTTGACACCACCGACGAGATGATCGCCCGGGCGGTGGCCGCAGCGAAGGAGCGGGGGCTGGTGCGTGCGGGGAATGTGGTGGTCATCACCGCGGGCGTGCCCCTCGGCGGCGCCGGTCGCACCAACATGCTCAAGGTGCACGTGGTGGAGTAGAGCCGCGGTTTCACAGCAGAAATCGCGGAGAGTATTCTATTCTCTGCGTTCTCCGCGCCTCGGCGGTGTGCCGCTCGGGCGCCTACTGCGTGTCGTCCGGGCTGGCCTGCTCGGCGACCGGCACCGGGATAGGCGGCGCGACCTGCGACGTCCCGCAGTACGGGCAGATGTTCCACTTCGGGTGCAGCAGCCGCCCGCAGTGGACGCACGGCTTGCGCAGTTTGGTGTGGCAGTTGGGGCACACCATGTAGTCCGGCTGCACGGGCTGCTTGCAGCCGGGGCACGCCTGCTTCTCCTCAATATCCTGAAGCAGCGCCTCTTCCTCCAGCGCCCGCTCGTAGGCCTCGGCCAGTGTCTCCTTGGGGCGCAGGATGAGGTAGATGACCAGGCCGGGCACGTTGAACAGCAGCACGATGAGCGCGGCCAGGATATGGGCGAAGACGTCCCGCGAACGCGACCGGATGTCGCGGTATGTCCAGATGACCAGGCTCAGGGTAAACGCCACGAAAAAGCCGCTGAGCACGGCCAACAGAATCTGCGCGATGGCGATGAGGTTGTTGATTAGATCGGTCATGTCAGGAATCCTTCCTCCTGCCGGAACGGTTCATAGCGCGCATTATAGCATCCTTTGGCGAAGTTGTCATTTTTGGCACGCGACGACGATGCCGGCGCGAAGCCTTGATTCGCGGGCGAGGGGTGTGGTAGAATAGGCTCGTCTGAATGATGCGCTGAATCTACGCAGCAGGGAGACACAGCCATAAAGAAGAGCAGTTGCTGGAACGTATCACGCTCAATCCCAAGGTAATGGTACGAAAGCCCGTGATCAGAGGCACGCGATTGACGGTGGAGTACGTCCTGAACCTGCTGGCGCATGGCGCAACCGTGGACGAGATCATTCAGGAGTACGAGGGGCTGACTCCTGAGGACATTCAGGCCTGCCGTAGCCCGATGGCTCCGCGAGCAGGGTCATGAGGTTTTCTCGGTGTATGACGAAGCGCGCAGTATGGGGGATGATGCCGTCATTGAGAAGGCAGGCAACTAAGGCTGGATTCTGATAACCGACGACAAAGACTTCGGGGAGGAGATTACCGTGCCCGGTGCAAGCACAGCTTGCGCGCGAGTGAGATCCACTGCACCAAGCGCCCTTTCGGTGGGCTGTCTGGATAGACGATGAGCATCAAGCGTTTGGGCGTCCTTACCCTCGGCCGCAGACTGCTGCTCGCTGCGGCACTCCTTCTGTTCCTTTACGCCGCGCTGGGCGTTGCGTTCCACGTCGCGTGGAAGGGCGCACAGGCGGCGTGCCGCGAGGCGCAGGCGGCCCGCGGCGAATTCGTGGAGCCGGAGGCGTTTGGCGGTGGCCTGGCGCTGATGTTTGACGTTACCTTCTGGCCCGTGTACGCCTACTGGAACACCTACCACTTTGGCTCGCCCCTGGGGAGGCAGTGCGGGAGGTAGGGCGTCAACGCCGCGCGACAAGAAGTTGATGATGCGCCGTTCGTATGATACAGTCGCAAATGTAATACCGCAGCCCGGTCGTTGGGAGCAAAGTATGGATACGGTGAAGGTTTCGCCCAAGTACCAGATCGTAATTCCGAGCAAGATCCGCGAGCGGCTTGGCATACGGCCCGGCCAGAGGGTTCGCGTCATCCTGTACGACAATCGGATGGAGATGGTGCCGATAAGGCCCGTGGGGGCAGCCCGAGGCTTTCTGAAGGGGTTGACACGAGCGTGGAGCGGGAGCCCGATCGCGTATGAACATGGTGGATTCCAGCGGGTGGTTGGAGTACTTCGCCGAAGGGCCGAACGCGGATTTCTTCGCCCCTGCGATAGAGGCGGTGTCAGAGCTCATCGCGCCAACGCTCAGCCTGTACGAGGTATTCAAGCGGGTGCTGCAACAGCGCGGGGAGGGAAAGGCCCTGCAGGCGGTTGCCGTAATGATGGAGGGGCAGGTGGTGGAACTCACCGCCGAGATCGCGCTGGAGGCGGCGCGGCTATCGGTGGAGGCCAACCTGCCGATGGCAGACAGCGTGATGCTGGCGACGGCGCGGGCGCACGACGCCGAGTTGTGGACTGAGGCTGCGCACTTCGCGGGGATAGAGGGGGTGCGCTACGTAGCGAAGGCGTAGGGCCCCTACCCCCTCCCCCGCTGCAAATGCACCAGCAGCGCGGCGATGTCGGCAGGGTTGACGCCCGACAGCCGCGACGCCTGCCCCACCGTCGCCGGACGCGCCCGCGCCAACTTCTCCTTCGCCTCGTTGCGCAGCCCTGTCAGCGCCGCGTAGTCCAAGTCTGCCGGAATGCGCATCTCCTCCAGGCGGCGGGCACGCTCCACCTGCTCCCGCTGCCGCTCAATGTACCCCGCGTACTTCGCCTCAATCTCCACCTGCTCGCGCTCGTGGGGCGTTAGCGGCGCGGGTGGCGGGCACACCTCGGCCACCACGTCGTACCGCACCTCCGGCCGGCTCAGGAACAGCAGCGCGTTCACCCCGTCCGACAGCGGCTCCAGGCCGTGCCGCGCCAGGATAGCATTCGTCGCCGCGTCGGGGCGCAGGTACGTCTCCCGCAGGCGCGCCAGTTCGTCGCGGATGGCCGCCTTCTCGGCCAGGCGGCGGTCGTACTCGGCCCGCGAGATGAGGCGGCACTCGTAGGCCACGTCGGCCAGGCGCAACTCGGCGTTGTCCTGCCGCAGCAGCAGCCGGTACTCGGCCCGCGAGGTCATCAGGCGGTACGGCTCGTCAATCTCCTTGGTGATGAGGTCGTCAATCATCACGCCGATGTACGCCTCATCGCGGCGCAGGATGACGGGCGGCTTGCCCTGCACCTTGCGCGCCGCGTTGATGCCCGCGATGATCCCCTGCCCTGCCGCCTCCTCGTACCCCGAAGTGCCGTTGATCTGCCCCGCCAGGAACAGCCCCTCCACGAGTTTCGTCTCCAGCGACGGCAGAATCTGGTCGGTGGGCACGTGGTCGTACTCTATGGCGTAGCCCGGGCGCATGATCTCGGCGTGGCGCAGCGCCGGGATGGAGCGGAGCATGGCCCGCTGCACGTCCTCGGGCATGGACGTGAAGAACCCCTGCACGTACACCTCGGCGGTGAGGAACCCCTCCGGCTCCAGGAAAATCTGGTGCGACTCCTTGTGGCCAAAGCGGACGATCTTCTCCTCAATGGACGGGCAATAGCGCGGGCCGGTGCCCTCAATGAACCCCGCCGCGATGGGCGAGCGGTGCAGGTTCTCGCGCACGATGCGGTGCGTCTCGGCGTTGGTATAAACCAGGTAGCACGGCAACTGCGTCCGCCACTCCGTCTGCCGCGGGATGGGATAGACCGGGTTCGGCGGGGGCAGCGGGATTTGCACCACATCGGGGTCGCGGCGACGGCTGAAGTACAGCGGCGCGTCCGACCCAATCTGCGGCGTGGTCTGCGAGAAGTCAATCGTGCGGGCGTCCACCCGGGGCGGCGTGTTGGTCTGCAGTCGGCGCAGGCGGAAGCCCAAGTCGCGCAGGCTGGCCGACAGGCCCACGGCGGGGAATTCGCCCGCGCGGCCGGCGGGATGGCTCCACTCGCCGCTGAGGATGCGCCCCGCCAGGAACGTGCCCGTCGTGAGCACCACCGTGCGGCCGTAGTACAATTGCCCGGTGGACGTGGACACGCCGCACACGCGCCCCTTTTCCACCAGCAGCCGCTCGGTGTGCGCCTGCTTCAGGTGCAGGTTGGGCGTCGCCTCCAGCGCCAGTTTCATCGCCAGCGAGTACAGGCGCTTATCGGCCTGGGCGCGCAGGGCCTGCACCGCCGGCCCCTTGGACGAATTGAGCAAGCGAATCTGGATGAAGGTGCGGTCGGTGTTGCGGCCCATCTCGCCGCCCAGGGCGTCCACCTCGCGCACCAGGTGGCCCTTAGCCGGGCCGCCCACGCTGGGGTTGCACGGCATCTGGGCGATGAGGTCCAGGTTCATGGTGAGCAGGAGCGTGCGGCAGCCCATGCGCGCGGCCGCCATCGCCGCCTCGCATCCGGCGTGCCCCGCCCCCACCACGATCACGTCGTACATCGCGCTACCTTCGTTCACCGCAGAGTCGCCAAGAACGCAGAGGATTCGGAGAATTCAAGGCAGACGTAGTATAGACATCTTCTGCGGCGGGGCAAACAGGCGGGCTGGGCCATGGGCTGGTCGCCATTGCCGTTTTGCCCCGCTTGCGGCATAATGGGCGCGCCGGACACTCTGGCGACTTTGGCCTGGAGGTTCGTATGGCTGCCCATCCGAAGGAATTCCCGTCGCGCCGCTCGGCGGTGCTAGCCACCCGCGGCATGGTGGCCACCAGCCAGCCCCTGGCCGCGCTGGAGGGTCTGCGCGTGCTCATGGCCGGGGGCAATGCCGCCGACGCCGCGGTTACCGTCGCCGCCATGCTGGGCGTGGTGGAGCCTATGTCCACCGGCGTGGGCGGCGACTGCTTCGCGCTGGTGTACTGGAACTCCCCCGGCGCGGGACAGGCGGGCGAGGTCTTCGCCCTGAACGGGAGCGGGCGCGCGCCTGCCGCCTTCACCCTGGACGAGGCGCGCCGCGTGGGTCTGCGGTACATCCCCTCGGACAGCGCGCTGGCCGTTACCGTGCCCGGGGCGGTGCGGGGCTGGGAGGCCCTGCTGCGACGCTTCGGCACGATGACGCTGGCCGAGTGCCTGGCCCCCGCCATCCGCGCCGCCGAGGAGGGGTTCGCCGCAACGCCCATCATCGCCCGCGACTGGCGGAACGCGACCCGCAAACTGGCCCGCGACCCGGAGGCAGCCCGCGTGTACCTGCCTGCGCCGCGCGCCGGCGAAATCCACCGCCAGCCGGATTTGGCCCGCACGCTGCGCGCCATCGCCGAGGGCGGCGCCGATGCCTTCTACGGCGGCCCCATCGCCCGCGCCATCGCTGCCTGCATCCAGGCGCGCGGCGGCTACATGACGCCCGACGATTTGGCCGCGCACACGGCAGACTGGAGCCGGCCCATCGGCACCACGTACCGGGGCGTGCAGGTGCTGGAGCATCCCCCCAACGGCCAGGGCCTGGCTGCGCTGGTCGCACTGAACGTCCTGGAGGGGTACGACATCGGCGGCATGGGCTACTGGGACGCGGCCCGCTGGCACCGGATGATAGAGGCGGTGCGCCTGGGGCTGGCCGACGCGCTGGCCCACGTGGGCGACCCGGCCTTCGCCGACGTGCCGGTGGAGCGCCTGCTGTCGCGCGAGCACGCCGACGCGCTCCGCGCCCGCATCCGCCCCGATGCCGCGCTGGACCTCGCCGCCCCTGCCGTTGCCGCCTCGCGCGACACGGTTTACATCAGTGTCGTGGACGGCGCGGGCAATGCCGTGTCGTTCATCAACAGCCTATTCCAGCCGTTCGGGTCGGGCATCGTGGTGCCGGGGACGGGCATCTGCCTGCACAACCGGGGCGCGTCGTTCCGGCTGGACGAGGGGCATCCCAACGCGCTGGCCGGGGGCAAGCGGCCCTACCACACCATCATCCCGGCGCTGGCGCTACGCGACGGGCGCCTGTGGCTGTGCTTCGGGGTCATGGGCGCGTTCATGCAGCCCCAGGGGCACGTGCAGGTGCTGGTGAACATGGTGGACTTCGGGCTGAACCCGCAGGCCGCGCTGGACGCGCCGCGCTTCCGCGTGGACGAGCAGGGGAGCCGCCGCGTGGACGTGGAGACGACCGCGCCGCTAGGGTTGCGGCGGGCGCTGGCGGCCATGGGGCACGACGTGCCGGCAGCCGCGTTCGGCGAGTGGTTCTTCGGCGGGGGGCAGGTCATCGCCGTGGACCCCGAGACGGGTGCGCTGTGGGGCGGCTCGGACCCGCGCAAGGACGGCTGCGCGGTGGGGTGGTAGGGACTTCACCGCAGAGACGCGGAGTGCACAGAGGCCAAGATGGTTCCAACCGTCCGTTGTCATTGCGAGCGAAGCGAAGCATGTCGGTTGACGAGACTCTTCGGCGCTACGCGCCCTCGCAATGACAACCTGCAACTGTCATTGCGAGCGAAGCGAAGCATGTCGGTTGACGAGATTCTTCCGGCGCTACGCGCCCTCGCAATGGCAACCATCGCTTTGTATTCTGCGACTCTGCGGCGAAAGCGACGGGTCTCGGGCCTATGTTCTCTGTGAACTCTGGCCTCTGCGGTGAATTCAAACAGAAAGGATACCGGTGTTGGCAGACATCATCGTTGTCGGCGGGGGCGCGTCGGGAATGATGGCGGCGGGGCGCGCGGCGGAACTGGGCGCCGACGTCCTGCTGCTGGAGAAAATGCCGCGCCTGGGCACCAAACTCCGCATCACCGGCAAGGGCCGCTGCAACCTGACCAACGTGGCCGACTTGCAGGAGTTCATCGCGCACTTCGGACCCAACGGGCGGTTCCTGTACAACGCCTTCAGCCGCTTCTTCGTGGAGGATTTGCGGGCGTTCTTTGAGCGCATGGGCGTCGCCACGGTGGTGGAGCGGGGCGGGCGCGTCTTCCCCGTGTCCAACGAGGCGGCCGACGTGGCCGAGGCGCTGCGCCGCTACTGCCAGGACGCAGGCGTGCGCGTGCGCTACAAGACCGCGGTGGACCGCCTGCTGGTGGAAGGTGGCCGCGTTCGGGGCGTGGGCGCAGGCGAAGCGGAATTCCCTGCGCGGGCGGTCATCATCGCCACGGGCGGCGCGTCCTATCCGGGCACCGGCTCCACCGGCGATGGCTACCGCCTGGCCGCGTCCGCCGGGCATACCGTCGTGCCCATCCGCCCGGCGCTGGTCCCGTTGGAGACCGCCGAGCCGTGGGTCCCGCGCATGATGGGCGTGTCGCTGCGCAACGTGCGGGCCACGCTGTACGTGGACGGCAGGCCCGTCGCGTCGCAGTTCGGCGAGATGCTGTTCACCCACTTTGGCCTGTCGGGGCCGATTATCCTGACGTTGAGCCGGCACCCCGCGCTGGCGGCCCGGCCTTCGCCCGACACGCGGATAGAGATAGGCGTGGACCTGAAGCCGGCACTGTCGGACGAGGTGCTGGACGCGCGCCTGCGCCGGGATTTGGACACCCACGGCAAGCGCGCCTTCCGCTCCATCGTCAAGGGGCTGGTGCCGGCCAAGATGGTGGACGTGCTGGTGGAACTGTCGGGCGTGCCCGGGGACAAGCCCGCGCACCAGATCACGGCGCAGGAGCGGGCGCGGCTGTTCGCGCTGCTGCGGGACCTGCGGATGACGGTTGTGGGGCAGCGGCCGCTGCGCGAGGCCATCGTTACGGCGGGCGGCGTGGCGCTGGACGAGGTGGACCCGCGCACGATGGAGTCGCGGCGGGTAGCGGGGCTGTACTTCTGCGGCGAGGTGCTGGATCTGGACGCGGACACCGGCGGGTACAACCTGCAGGCGGCGTTCTCCACGGGCTGGGTCGCGGGCGAGAGCGCGGCGCGGGGTGCAGCACAGGGCTGAACCCCCGCCGCGTGTAGGGGCACAGATTGCTACACCCCTACAGCCCGCAGGGCTTTGCCCATTTAGCCCGACGGCTTCAGCCTCGGGCATCGGGTGGCGTCCCCTCGCCCGCCGGGAGAGGGCTAGGGTGAGGGTGTGTCCGCGCGGGGCTGAACCCCCGCCGCGTGTAGGGGCGTAGCGTGCTGCACCCCTACAGCCCGCAGGGCTTGGCCCATTTCGCCCGATGCTTTAGCATCGGGCGAAGGCGGCCCAACGCTGGGAGAGGGCCTGCTACACCCCTACAGCCCGCAGGGCTTGGCCCATTTAGCCCGACGGCTTCAGCCTCGGGCGGTGGGTGGCGCCGCGTTGGGGCAGCCCGCAGGGCTTTGTCCATTTAGCCCGATGCTTCAGCATCGGGCGGTGGGGCGGCGGCGCCGCGCGGGGCTGAACCCCCGCCGCGTGTAGGGGCGTAGCGTGCTGTGCCCCTACAGCCCGCAGGGCTTTGCCCATTTAGCCCGATGCTTTAGCATCGGGCGGCGGGACGGCGCCGCGTTTCAGCCTCGGGCGGTGCGGCTCCTCACGATCTCACCGCGCCAGGAGCAGGGCGCGGCGCACCGGTCGGTCGGCCCCGCCGGGCCACGAGCCCTCGTGCCCGCGCGCCGCGACGGGCAGGAACACGCGGAAAGGCCGGAAGCCCGGCACGCGCAGCCGCGTCCCCGGCGAGTTGGACAGACACGACCAGTTGAACACCTCGTCCGCGGCGCGGATGCAGAAGTAGTACGGCGCGCCGTCGTCCTCCAGCCCGACCACCACAAACGACTCGGCGGAACCCGCCGGGCCGGGCGCGGGCACGCCCCGCAGGGGAATCGCGGCCTCCCAGTCGGCCTCGGTCAGGATGGGGGCGCGGGCGTAGCGGATCTCGTACAGCGTGGCGGTCCCCACCGTATCATCGTCGCCGGGGGCCGTCCAGTACAGAACAAAGGCGGACAGGGAGCTGTCCGCCGTCTCGCCGATGCGCAGGTCGGTGATGCACGCCGGGGGAATGGTATCGGCGGCGTGCACGGTGAACACGCCGGCCGTCGTTTGACGGTCGGGTGAGCGGGCCGACGCCGTCGGCAGCGACAACGTCAGCGCCGCCATGACCAGAGCACATGCGATGCGTCGTATCACCAGCGACATCAGATTCTCAACTTTCTGCAATCCCAGGACGACCCGGACGGTCTCGGCCACGACGACCGGGCGCGGGCGGTTACCGGTCGTTGGGTTCGGGCTGGGCCTTTTTGCGGCGGCGGGCCAGGATGGGCACGATGCCGATCAACACCGTCCCGCCGGCCGCCGACAGCATCAGCGCCCAGTTGAAACCGCCGGAGTCGGCGCGGGACTGGGCGGCCACGGTCCCCTTCCCCGTGGGGCTGGCCTCGGCGGCGGGTTCCACGCGCAGGGTCTCCACCGGGCTGGCGGCATAGGTCTGCCCGCCGATGGACAGGAGCGCCTGGAAGGTGTACTCGCCGGCCACCCAGCCGTCGGCGGGGATGAAGGCGTAGTGCAGGCCGATACTCCCCTTCTCCAGCGGGGCCAGCGTGGCCATCTGAATCTGGGTCAGGGGTGCGCCGTCGCGGTCCACAGTAAGGATCGTGCTGGCCTCGGGGAAAGCCGCGTACAGGTTGTTGAGCGTGTACACGATGTCGGCGAAGGCCAACGCGCCGGTGTCGTTGCGGTAGTTGGGCACGACGCCGAACCCCTCAAAGTACACGGTGGCGACGGTGAGGGTAACGGTCTTGGCTTCGCCGTTGGCCACGTCAAAGGTCTCCTCGCCCAGGCGCTGGCCGCCCATATAGGCTACGGCGGCGAATCGGCCGGGCGAGACGGTCGCCTCCAGCAGGCCGGTCTCGGAGTAGGCCACCTCACGCCGATCGTCGCCGACGAGTTTGAACAGGCGCACGGTCGCGGGCACGGGATCTCCCGACGGGCTGACCGTCCGCGCCTGGACCATGGCCGACTCGCCCAGCACCACCAGGCGGGCGCTCTGGCCCGCTGCGCCCAGCAGTTGGATGCCCTCGCCGGCAGCCTTGAACGACTCGGCGGTGAGGTTGATGGTGTGCTCGCCCGCCGGCGTCTCGCGGCTCACCGACACGCCCACCATCACCTTCCTCTGCTCGCCGGGCTTGAGCGTGAACTCCTCCTCCGAGAGGAGCACCTGGACGCCTGCGGGCGCTTCCCAGGCCATGCGCACGCCGAATTCCTCGCTCCCCTGGTTGAACACGATGACGTAGATGCTGGGCGCGTTGACCGAGGAGCCTTGCGGAATCTCAAAGGACTGGCGGTAGAACGAGCCGGACATGGCCAGCCCGCCCCCCTGGGCATGAGCGACCGGCGCGGCCAGCATCCCCACGATGAGGATGACCAGCAGCGCCGCCGCAACCCATCTCCGATTCGCGTGCCATGACCTGTTACCCATACCATCCCTCACGAGGGCCTGGAGCGTAGTCCCCCGCGGCCCGTGATCCCGATGGGCGCGGCTCCCACACCCGCCAGGCGGGCGCGGGAGCCGATCCCTCGGTTTCGCCCCTCTCCCAGGGCCCTAATCGTTGATGATCTGGAAGTAGATGTACCCGCTGTACGTGTCCTCAAAGAACGGCGAGCCGAGTTTCAGCCACAGGCTGTTGCTGGTCTCGTCGTGGCCCGATTCGCCGGTCTGGGTGCCGGTGTTGAATGTGGTGTAGGCCGCGCTCTGCACCTGCACCGCGTCGGCGATGGTGTTGTCGTCATCGGCCATGAGCGAGAACTCGTTGGCCGCCGGGGTGCCCGCCGCGTTCAGGGTGGCCGTGTGCGACGCGCCGCTCCACGTCCCGCCGGCCTTCACCTGCTGGTTGTAGCCGCCGTTGGCCAGGTAGTTGATGGCGATGCCGCTCTGGATGGTGTAGTCGGTGCCGGGGGCCAGCGTGCCCCAGTCCACCAGCACCGTGCTCACGCTAACCTCGCCGTACCAGTTCATGTCGTAGTCGCTGCCGTCGTAGCGCGTGCCGGTGGCGCTGTTGTCGTCCGTGGCCACGGCGTAGGCGTCCCAGTCGGTGGCCTCGGTCGCGACCTTGCCCGGCTTGAAGTGGAACCACCACGTGCCGGTGCTGCCGGTCAGCGTAGGCTCCACGCAGTTCGCCGACACGATGGCCCAGGTGGTGGGCGAGCCGCTGCTGATGGTCCACGTGGACGGCGTCCCCTTCGTCCACGTCAGGATGGCGGCGGTCTGCGTGTTGCCCGTCCCGGGCACGTCGCCCGCGTCGTCATCGCCGTCGTCGTCAAAGAAGATGGTAACGCGGACGGTGGTCAGGTCGTTGAGTGTGTTGGCGTCGCTCACGGTAACCTTGACCGCATATTCGCTTTGCGGCGTCATCGCCGTTACGGCGGTGGTGTGATCGGTCTCGTAGATGCCCAGATCGCTGATGCTAGGGGCCGCGTTGGCCGTTGTAAATTGTCCGGTGGTCTGGTCTTCGTCGGCGAAGGCCGCCACGGGCAGCATGGCTATCAGTATAACCAGGGCTGCCAGGATTGTAAAGAACTTCCGCTTTTCCATTTCGCTATCCTCCTCATGTTGACTTTTGCGCTGCGATGAAGAATGCTTTCGCACAAATGGTCCCGAATGGCGATGTCTCCTCTCGTTGTCTCTCCTTACCTCCCGTTGTTCCCTCCTTTCCTTTTCCACCTCACTGACCGAGTGTTCTGTTCTATGGCGTGATGCGATAGTAAATCGTCCCGGTGTAGGTGGTGTCGGGTATGCCCGATGGCCCCAGGCAGAGCCACAGGGTGTTGGTGGCCACTTCGGTGCCCCCCTCGGCAGTCCGCGTGCCCACGCCGATGGTGGCGTAGGCGCTGGAGCGCACGACGACGGCTCCGGGCAGGTTGTTGACGCTATTGGCCTTGAGCGAGAACTGGCCGGGCGCGGGCGTGCCCGTCTCGTTGAGCGCGATCCAGCGGGGCGCGCTGCCCCACGGATTGGACGCGCGCACCTGCTGCTGGAACGCCCCGTTGGCGATGTAGGTAACCGAGACGCCGGTCCTCGGGTTGGCCGGGAAGTCGGAGCCGATGAGGACGACCCCCCAGTTGACGCTTGGCGTGTTCACGTGCACCTCGCCGTACCAGTTCATGTCGTAGTCGCTGCCGTCGTACAGCGAGGCTTCGGCAGCGCCGCCGTCCCGCGCCGCGCCCCAGGTGTCCCAGTCGGTGGATTCGGCGGCCACCTTGCCCGGGCGGAAGTGGAACCACCACGTGCCCGACGTGCCCGACAGGTCCGGCTGGGCGCAGTTGGCGGTTACCAGCGCCCAGGTGGTGGGCGAGCCCGCGCTGATGCCCCACGATGGCGTCGGGCCGTTGGTCCACGTGAGGATGGCGGCGGTCTGCGCGTCGCCCGATGCGGGCACATCGGCGGGGTCATCGTCCCCGTCGGCGTCCAGGAACACCACGGCCCGCACCCATCGCAGGCTGGCCAGCCCGTCTGGGTCCGACACCGACACGCGCACGGCGTACTCGGCCTGGGGGTCCATGGCCGTTGCGGGGGTAACGCGGTCCGGCTGGTAGATGCCGACGACGTTCACGGACGGCGGGGCGTTGGTGGGGGTCGGCGTAGGCGTCCGCGTGGGCGTGTTCGTGGGCGTCGGGGTGGCTGTCGGCGTTGGGGTTGGGGTCGGTGTGGACGTCGGGGTTACCGTCGCGCCGGGGCAAGCCGGACCATCAATAGAGCCGATGTCAGTGCCAGGCGGAACGCGAGCCGCGATGGCGACGGTGGTTAAGGTGTGCCAGTCGCCAAGGGTAACGGTGAATGTCTGCGGCGGGTCGCTGGGCCAGATGTCCACATCCCACACGATGCCGTACACGCCACCTGCATTCCGCACGTACCCTCGTGGGTTACTGGACACGACCGTGTGGCCGGAGCAGAGTCCCAGCACCCACCAATGGAGTTTCTTGGTGGCTCCACAGTCGTCCACCGTGTACGTCCACGTGGACGTGCCATCGCCGTTGTACGTTACGCCGTCAAAGTGGAAGCAGTAGCCGAGGAGCGTCTCGCTGTCGGCGGGGAAGTTCTGCGGCTGCTGCGGGGTGTCCCTGCGGGCGTCGCCATGGACAGCAGGCGCCAAGAGGGCCGCCAGCAGCATCGCCGCGGCGATCAACAGCCCCCGAATGACCGTTTGCCCGTCCCAGCGCACCATGGTCTCAAGCCTTCCTAACGAATGCCCGTGAAGAATCCGTGCAAATAGCGTGAACGTAGCGTGAATCCCGACTCCATTGTACGGGAGCGGGGAAACCCATCCAATGGGAAAATGGTACTATCTGTGAAGGGAACGTGAAGAAGGCAGGGTCTTAGGGGGACGCGTTCGGCGCGACGTGAACCGAACGTGAAAAAGAGCGGCGGGATGGACGATACGCGCATCGC
Organism: Anaerolineae bacterium; assembly: GCA_029907165.1. Taxonomy (GTDB): domain Bacteria; phylum Chloroflexota; class Anaerolineae; order DTLA01; family DTLA01; genus DTLA01. Next base: position 5,516 of record JARYMK010000045.1, on the reverse strand, counting down.
GCGGGATGCCGGCAACACAACAGAGGGCGTGCTGCAATATCACGGCGGGCCGATAACCTCGCTCCTTCCCCTGCGCACTCGGCGATCTCGGCGCAGGGGTCGCGCGGCAGGGGCCACAGGCCCACGGCAAGAGGCTGCCCTACTGCCCGCCTACCCACGCCGCGACCCAGGCGTCCAGCCGCCCCGACTCGCGGAAGTCTACCAGCGCCGCGTTGACCTCGCGCTTCAGCGTCGGCGCGTCCAGCGGCATGGCGATGACATACGGCTCGTCGGTGAGCAGCATGTCGCCGACGGCAAACTCCGGGTGCGCGGCCACGAACTGGAGCGCGCTCACGCCGTCCAGGATGGCCGCATCGGCGTCGCCGACGGCCAGCGCCTCGCCCACCTGCGCCACCTCGTCCCGCATGACCAGCGCCATCTGTGGGAAGCGCCGCTGCAGCGTCCGCGCCTGCACGTCGGCAGCCGAGCCGGTCTGCACCGCCACGCGCCTGCCCGAAGGGTCGCCGAGCGTCGCCAGAACATCGGGCCGGGCCACCCAGCGCAGCCCCGCGTTGAAGTACGAGTACGAGAAGGCGAAATCCTTGCGCAGGAACGGGTCGTAGGGGAGCGCCGACACGATGAGGTCAAACTTCTTATCCCGCAGCGCGTCGTACAGCCCGTCAAACCCAACGTTGGCGATTTCCAGCCGCACGCCCCACCGGTCGGCCAGCGCCTGGGCCAGGTCCACGTCCAGCCCGCGGAACTGCCCCTCGCCATCCACGAACTCAAAGGGCGGATAACTGGCGTCCATCCCGACGCGCAGGACGCCCTCGCGCTGGATGCGCGCCCAGACCTTGTCGGTCGGGCCACCGCCCAGCAGGCGCAGCAGCACAATCGCCGCCACCGCGACGGCGATGCCACCCACGATAAGCCACCGCTTGCGAGTCATGATCTCTCCTGCGTGCGCCGTTCCCGGACAGCCTTTCGCCCTCGGCCGAGCAGACGCCCTCTGATCGTACTACTTTGCCACAGGATGCTTGATGGCGTGTCCTTGCGAGGGCGCGTAGCGCCCGAAGCAATCCCCAGGCGCGAGATTGCTTCGCTTCGCTCGCAATGACAACAGTTTTCTCTATGGACAGCCACTGGGCCAATGGCCAACGGCTCATGACCGATGGCCAACCGCCCACAGCCAACGGCTAACGGCCGGCATACGCTTCCTGTATCGCCAAATACACCGGCTTCGGCACGAAGTCGGACGTTACGAACGTGAAGGCGTCCTGGTAGGTCAACTGCGGGCGTGGGAAGCGCAGCACCCAGAACACCAGCGCCCGGCACCAGGGCCAGTCCTCCAGCGCGATGCGCGCCGCCTCCACCGAGTAGGCAATCCGCTGCGTCGGCTTGACCGCCTTGGTCCAGCGCGGGTGGTCGTTCCAACCCGTCTCGGTGATGAACACATCCTTGCCGCCATCGCCGTTGGCCTCCATGAGCGCGCGCACCAGTTCCACGCGGCGGAAGTTGACCTTGTCGGGCGCGGGCGGGTCGTCGGCAGGGAACCCCCAGCCGTAGGTGTGGGCGGCCAGCGCGTCAAAGTAGGGCGCGGCCCCGGCGTCGTACATCGCCTGTAGGAACGCCAGGTCCTCCATCGCCCACGGGTCGCCCGGCGGGGCCAGCGTCGGCGCGAGGGCGGGCGCCAGCACCGTAACCTCGGGCGCGGCCGCCTTGATGCGTGCATAGGCCACCTTCAGCAACGCCGTGTACGCCTGCGGGTCGGGCGGGCGGTTGCCCCACTCGGACGCCAGGTTCGGCTCGTTCCAGATGATCACATACGAGACCCGCCCGCGAAAATGCTCCACGAAGGCGGCTGCGTAATCGGCGAAGTCGTCGTAGCCGTTCTCGTCCAGGTAGGTGAACGTGGTCTCCTCGGGCCGCGCCCACACCGGCACGAACCCCAGCCGCGCGATAACCGTCAGCCCCTGGGCCACCGCGTGATCCACCACCAGGTCGGCGTGAGTCCAGTCAAAGCGGCCCTTGTCGGGCTCGTAGTAGGCCCAGGGGAAGTACTCCACAATCCACGGCGCGCCCATTTCGCGCACCATCTGGAGCGAGCGCTTGATCTTCCACGGCTCCACCTCGTCGGTGAGGCGCGTGTGCAGACCCAGTTTGGGGTTGCGGGTAACGACGGTCTGCGGCGGGCCAGGCGCCACCAGGGGCGCGGGGGGCCTGTCCACACCCCGCCACGCCAGGACCGCCAGCGCCACCGCCAGGACACGCGCCCAGAAGCCGCGTTTCCCCAGGAAGCGGCGCAGAGATTGCAGACGGATGGGAGAGGTCATCGGCAGTCAGCCTCTGGTCGTGCTTGGGCAATCATACCCTGATGGCCAGTGCAAGGCAAATGCGCGCCGCCCCTCACCCCAGCCCTCTCCCAGCGGGAGAGGGAACGCGCCCCGATGCCCGATGCTTCAGCATCGGGCTAAATGGACAAAGCCCTGCGGGCTACCCCAGCCCCAGCGGGGCTTCGCCCTTTCAGCGCGGGGGTTCAGCCCCGCGCGGGTTTTCGCCCTCACCCTAGCCCTCTCCCGCGGCGGTTGCGCGCTGGTCCTCCGCGGTGTATAATTCGCCCAGAACTGTCCGTGAGGGAAGGGCATGGACAACCGCGAGGTCGCCGACATCCTGGAGCGCATCGCCGACATCCTGGACATCCTCGGCGAGGTCCCCTACAAGGGGGTTGCCTACCGCCGCGCCGCCGACCAGATCGCCCATCTGCCGGAGCCTATCACCGAAATCTGGAAGCGCGGCGAGTTGCGCACCATTCCGGGCGTCGGCGAGGCGATGGAAAAGAAGATATCCGAACTCCTCTCCACGGGCCGCCTGGAGTACTACGAGCGGCTCAAGGAGAAGGTGCCCATGGGCGTCCTGGGCCTCCTCGCCATCCCCGACGTCGGCCCCAAGACGGCGAAACTCCTGTGGGAGAACCTGGGCATCACCAGCGTCGGCGAGGCCGAGCAGGCCGCCCGCGAGGGCCGCATCCGCACCCTGCCAGGCATGGGCGCGCGCTCCGAGCAGAAGATTCTGGAGGGCATAGAGTGGCTGCGGCGGCGGAGCGGGCGCATCCCCCTGGCCGACGCCTGGCCCGTGGCCGATGAGATTCTCGCGGCCCTGGCCGAGACGCCCGGCGTCGTCAAGGCGTCGGCGGCGGGAAGCCTTCGCCGGCGCAAGTCCACCATCGGCGACATTGACCTGCTGGTGGCCGCCGTGGACCCCGAGCCGGTCATGCGTGCTTTCGCGGCGCTGCCCATGGTCGCCGAGGTCGCGCTCAGCGGGCCGACCAAAACCTCGGTCATCCTGCGCAATGGGCTACAGGCCGATTTGCGCGTCCTGCCAGTGGAGCGGTACGGGTCGCTCTTGCAGTACTTCACCGGCAGCAAGGAGCACAACGTCCACCTGCGCGGCCTGGCCCAGGACATGGGCCTGAGCCTCAGCGAGTACGGCTTCAAGCGCGGCGACGAGGAAATCCTGTGTCCCGACGAGGAAGATGTGTACCGCACGCTGGGCCTGCCCTGGATTCCGCCGGAACTGCGCGAGGACCGTGGCGAGATTGAGGCGGCCCAGGCGGGGACCCTGCCCCACCTCGTGGAGGAGACCGACATCCTGGGCGACCTGCACGCCCACACCGAGTGGAGCGATGGCGCGGCCAGCCTGGAGGTCATGGCCGAGGCCGCCCGCCGCAAGGGGTACCGCTACCTCGTCATCTCGGACCACTCCCAGGGTCTGGGCATCGCCCGCGGGCTCACGGCCGAGCGCCTGCGGGAACAGCGGGCCGAAATCCAGCGTCTCAACAGTGAATATACGGACTTCACACTGCTGCACGGCGTGGAAGTGGAGATTCGCGGCGACGGCACCCTGGACCTGCCCGATGACGTGCTGGCCGAGTTGGACGTGGTTGTCGCGTCGGTCCATTCGGGGCTGCGCCAGCCGCGCGAGGAGATCACGGCGCGGGTCGTGCAGGCCATGCGGAACCCATACGTGGACATCATCGGCCACCCGCTGGGGCGCATCCTGGGCCAGCGCGACGAGACGGCCATAGACGTGGAGGCGCTGCTGCGAGTCGCCGCCGAGACGGGGACGGCGCTGGAGGTGAATGCCATCCCGCTGCGGCTGGACCTGGACGACGTTCACATCCGCCGAGCAATCGGGATAGGCGTGAAATTGGCGATCAACAGCGATGCCCACAATCCGACGGGGCTGAACGCCATGACCTACGGCGTGGCGACGGCGCGCCGCGGCTGGGCCGAGCCGAAGGATATTCTGAACACCCTGCCCGCCGACGAGATGCGGGCGCAACTGAAACGCGCAAGGGCGAAATAGGCCGGTCATTGCGAGGGCGCCCAGCGCCCGAAGCAATCCCGGCAGGCTGTCATTGCGAGGAGCGCAGCGACGAAGCAATCTCCAGGGCGCGAGATTGCTTCGCTTCGCTCGCAATGACAGATCGGTCGCGAAGACGTGATTACGGAGAGGAGATATGCCGTACAACGAGGACCCCAAAGAGATTGACCACTTGCCCAATCCCAAGTGGAGCAAGCAGGCCATAGACCTGCACCCGCGGCGGGCGCTGTTCCCGTGGTGGGTCTGGCCGGTGGCGATCCTCGCCGCCGTGCTGACGTTCGTCATCGTGTGGTTCGGGTTCGTCGCGCCGTCGCTGCGCGCGGGTCAGGTGGTGGCCTACACGCCCACGCCGACCGCCACACCCACGGCCCCAATCCCAACGGGCCTGCCGCCGGTCCCGCCCACACCCGTGCCCACCGCCGCGCCGACGGATACGCCGGAGCCGACCCGCGCGCCCAGCGGAACCATTATCGCGGGCGGGAAGGTGCGCGTAACCGGCACCGGCGCGGCCCGCCTCAATATACGCCAGGCGCCGGGCACCAGCGCGGCCGTCGTAGCGCGCGCCGAGGACGGGCACGAGTTCACCGTGCTGGAAGGCCCGCAGACCGCCGACGGCTACCAGTGGTGGAAGGTGCAGGACAGCCAGGGCGTGGTGGGCTGGGCTGCGGCCAACTGGCTGGAGCCCGTGCCCTGATCGGCGACCCTAGTGGGTCGTGCGCGGTAGGATGGGCTTGATGATGCCCCCGCAGTAGGCGCACTGGCCCACGCCCGGGCTGACCCACGCGAGTTCGCCGGGGATGACCGGCGCGCCGCAGGACGGTCATCGGTCGGGGAGGCGCGCGGCCAACGCAGCGGCCCGCAGGTATTGCCGATCCGTGAGGCGAGGCGGACCGGCGGGCGCTTCGGGCGGCGTCTCGGCTTCTTGCACCAGGCGGGCCGCCAGTTCGGGGTAGCCCCGTTCGCCCAGGAGCGCCGCGGCGCGCTGGGCCACCGAGCGGATGCGGTCGGGCCGGCCCGCAAGCGCCAGCAGGCTCATGGCGTGGAGCGTCTCATCGGCGGCTTCGCGGGGGCGGCCCAGTTCCAGCAGGCAGCGCGCCGACTGGAGGAATCCGTCGGCGGCGGGTTCGTACAGGCCGCGCTCCTCGGCTTCGCGG
>JARYMK010000044.1 GCA_029907165.1 Anaerolineae bacterium | reverse complement strand
GTGCGTGCCCAAGTCGGAGGGGTGGGGATCCACCTTATTTTGGCCGATCCGTGGTCCAAAGAATGGGGCCAACCTCAATGTTCTAGAATACAAAAGTATTGTCTCTCGTTCAATATGGTTGTATTGCTTCAGTCGGAGGAAGAGCCTATGTGGGTACGTCGCTTCAGCATTTGCCGCTTCTGGCCTTTTGCTCTCGTGGCGATATGTGCGGGTATTATAGGGTTGGTGTCTGTAGAGCCATGGCACCCACTCCCTGCCCTCGCCCGCAGTGCGCCCGCGACACGCCAAGTGTATCTTCCGGTCATAGCCAACAACAACCTTGTTCCAGGGCCTACCTTCACACCCACCGCCACACGGACGCCTACCCGAACCCGAACTCCAACGCGCACGGCTACCCCAACGCCAACTCGGACTGCTACTGCGATGGGGACGCCCACACCAACGGCCACGGCCGTGAACAATCTGAAAATCACCTTTCTAAACCATGCCGGGAGCGATGAATACATCCAGATATCCAACCTCGGCCCATCTTCTCAGGTGATGACGGGCTGGAAGATCGTGAGCGTCGTTGGCCCTCAGGAATACCAGTTCCCAGATGGATATGTCCTTGCTAATGGTGCACAGGTTCGCGTTCACAGTGGGCCGGGCGCAATAAACAACCCACCCACGGACTTGCTCTGGACACTCGCGTATGTCTGGAGGGACGCTGGCGACGAGGCTCGACTGTATGATGCGCAGGGACGGCTGGTGGATAGTTGGGTTTACTGATGTCTAGATCGCGGCTCCGCACGTCTGCAATCGGGTTAGTTGCCTGCTCATTCCTCCTGCTGGCAGCGGGCATCCCATCCTGTTCAGGGAACGTTAACACCGCGCCGGGCGTTTCCACCGTGTCGCGTACTGCCACCCGCCCCGCGGCGACCGCGACCCGTACCCTCGCACCGACGCCCAGGCCCACCGACACGCCCCCTGTCCAGCCCACGCGCACAGAGCCGTCCGCGAGCAAGGGTCCCGCGGCGACCGCGAGGGTGGTGCGCGTCATAGATGGCGACACCATCGTTGTGGAAATCAAGGGGCAAACCTACCGCCTGCGGTACATCGGCATAGACACGCCGGAGCCTGACCAGCCGTTTGGCCGCGAGGCAACCGAGCGAAACGCAGAGTTGGTGAGCGGTCGGATTGTGGAACTGGAGAAGGACGTATCCGAGGTGGATCGGTACGGCCGGTTGCTCCGCTACGTCTGGATCGGTAACCTGATGGTGAACCGGGAACTGGTCTGCCAGGGATACGCGACCGTTGCAACCTACCCGCCCGACGTCAAGTACCAGGACATCTTCCTCCAGTGCGAGCGGGAGGCGCGGGAAGCGGGTCGCGGGTTTTGGGGAGCGCAGCCGATTCCGGCCTCACCGCAGACCGGAGATTGCCCGTACATTGGCAACAGGAATACCAAAGTTCTGCACTACGCGTGGTGCAGTTCTGTCGCACAGATGAAGCCATCCAACAGGGTGTGCTTTGCCACCAAAGAAGAGGCGCTCGTTCAGGGCTACCGGCCCTGCAAGAACTGCCGGCCGTGATTGCGCCCAAAGTGTACGGGCGGCCCTCACGTGCGGCGCAACTTGCCTCTATCCTCACCGATCTCAGCGTATCTCTGCGTCTCTGCGGTGTTGCGAACTACTTGCGCGCGGGCAACACGACCTCGCGCGGCGTCCCGTCGGGCGTCTCGCCGCGGATGACCCACTGGGGCGACCACGCCAGCGCCACCACGTCCACCAGCACGTCGGACTTGCGCGGGCGAATTTCGGCAGGTTCGCTCTCCTCGGCGATGGCCGCCCACCGCTCGGTGATGGCCTTGGCGGCCTCGTCGCGCTCCTGCTCCATCTCCGCGATCTCCTTCTGGAGCAGGGCGATGGTCTGCTTGGTCTGCTCCATGCGCGTCTTGACCTCGGTGGTCATGCGCCGCTTGCGGCTGGCGGTGGACAGGGCGCGGGTAGAGCGCCGCCCCAGCAGGAACCCGACGACCGACTCGCCGACGGACAGAATCTCCTCGGTCTTGCGCCCGCTGTAGGTGGCCTCGTCTTTGGCCAGTCTCTGCTCCTCGCGGCGCAACTTGTCGCGCAACTGCTCCAGTTTCCGCTCGTAGGTAACAGTGGCCTTGGCCACTTCCTCGTCGCGCTTCTGCCGCGCGGCTTCCTGGCATCGGATAGCGAACTCGCGTTCCGACTCGTCGGGGCGCGAGTAGAGTTTCAGCGTGCGGTTGTAGCACAGGGTGAGAGTCGCCGTGCGGTACAGGTAGTCCTGGAGCGAACTCGCCAGGACCTTGAAGTCGGCCGCCTGCGCCACCGACGACGGGACAGGGTCAAACAGCGCTTCCTGCGGCGGATACGAGGGCAGTCTCCTAACATCGGCAGTGCACTCGGTAGCCGCCTGCCAGTCCACGCCCCGGCCCTCAGCGGGCGGCTCCAGCAGCAGGCAGTACTCCTTCTGCGTGTCCACGCCCTGGGCCGTCGCCACGAACCGAACCAGCGCGTGGCCCAGTGCCATCGGCGTGTACCGCAGCGCGCTGGTCTTCATGATGAGCGGGCGCACGGCGGTGGCCGAGTAGTCCGACACCGCCTGCTGAGGCGAGATTTCCACAGGGAGAAAGACCTGCATAATCCCCGCTTCCACGGGCGGGGGCTGCTTCTGGAGGCTGCCTGCCGCTGCGGGCGCGGCCTGGGCGGCGGTCGGCGCGGCGGATGGGATGCCCGCCTTCGCCAGGAAGCGGTCGCGCACCGGGTCCATGAGCACCTTCACCTGCGGCTTGGTCAGCGGGCCGCGTAGGTACGACATGGCCCAGCGGGTCATGAATACTTCGGGCCCGCCGGCGTGGACGTTGTGCAAGATGAACACCCGCGAATCCAGCGACGAGATGAGTTTGTCCAGATACGCGGGGTCCGTCATCTGGCCTGCCGTCGCCGAGGCAGACTGCATCCCTTCCAGCACGCGCATCTTGTCGCGGTCGGTCTGGAGTTTGCCGATCATCCAGGTCCCGGCATTGGTCAGGCCCTTGTAGTCCAGGTCCACCGGGTTCTGGGTGGTCAACATCATGCCAAATCCGAAGGCCCGCGCCTGTTTCATCAGGGTCAGTAGGGGCTTCTTGGACGGCGGGTTCTCCACCGGCGGGAAGTAGCCGAAGACCTCGTCAAAGTACAGGATGCTCCGCAGGCTGGTGGTGCCCGTCTGCTGGCGCACCCAGTTGAGCACCTCTTCCAGCAGCAGCGTTACGAAGAACATGCGCTCGGCGTCGCTCATGTGGGCGATGTAGAAGATGGACACGCGTGGCTTCCCATCCGGCGTGGTGAGGATGTCGGCCAGGCTCAGCGGCACGCCCCGCGTCCACGATTGGAAACTGGGCGCAGCGATGATGTTGTTCAGCGCCATCGCCAGCGCGAAACGGTCCTTGGGCGGGAAGAATGTGTCCACGTCAAAGACGCCGATGGTGCGCACGGCGGGGCTCTGGATCGCTGCGATGAGTTTGGCGATGTCCATATCCTGGCCCTGCTGCCAGGCGTCCTGGAAGATGGTGGACAGCAGGATGTGCTCGCGGCTCTTGATGGGGTCGGCCTTGATTCCCGCCAGCCCTAGAAGCGCCGACACAGTGCCCTCCACCCGGTCCACCATCGCCTCGGGGTCAGCGGCGACGGCGCTGGACGGCGCTTGCAGACTGCGGAGCACATTCACCGGGATGCCCGCCTCGCTCCCGGGCGTGAAGATGACGAACTCGGCGGAGTCGCGCAGGCGGCGGATGCGGTCGGGGTCCTGTCCCCACTGAGCCAGCCCGTCGGCCCACTGCTTGGCGGTGCGCTCGGCGTAGGCTTCCTCCGTCAGGCCCTTGCGCCGCGCGTCGTCCACGTTGACCCAGGGCAGGAAGTCCGACGGCTTCAGGTCTGGGAAGGTCAGCAGCATGTTGGTGAGGTCGCCTTTGGGGTCAATGGCGACGACCGGGATTCCGTCAAGCGCGGCCTCTTCCAGCAGGTCTATGCACAGGCCGGTCTTGCCGATGCCGGTCATGCCGATGCACACGGCATGCGTCGTCAGGTCGCGGGCGTCGTACAGCACCGGCTCATCCAGCACCTGCCGCGTTTTGATGTCGTACTTCTTGCCCAGGTAGAACTCTCCCAACCGCTCCTGCACGGCTCACCTCCCCAAAATGCGCGATCCGCAGGGCACGCGAATAGACGCGAAGCAGTCGGCTCGCAGTCCTTCGCGCTACTCGCGGATCGCGGTGCTTGGTTGTTTGCTGACAACGGGAACCCGGCACGCGCGCCGGGCAACAATGCCGGGACTAGTACTCCAACATCGGGGGCAGATGCTTGGCCTGCTCCACCCACGATTCCACCATGTGCAGGGTGGGCAGTCGCCGCACCAGGCGCTTCTCGTGGTTGATCTCGGCCATCTTCTCGTACAGGTTCTTGGGCACGCGCGCCTTGAGTTCCTTGACGGTGTCCACGCCTGCCTCTTCCAGCAGGTCGGAGTACTCCTCGCCGACGCCTTTGATTCGCATGAGGTCGGCCAGGTTGGCCCATTCCAGGATCAACTTGGGGGAGATGCCGGTCTTCTCGGCCAGTTCCTGGCGCGCTGCGGGAGTCTTGCAGGCGTTGAGCAGCGCCTCGGTGGTGCGGATGCCCGCCTTGGCCTTGAGGATTTCTGCGTAGTGCTCGCCAATGCCTTCAATGTCGCGAATGCTTGCCATGGGAAACCTCCTCTACGTGATGTGTAGATGGAAACGGATATTCACGAACTCCAGCGCAACACCTGCTTCCGCGCCTGATGTACGCCGCGAGAAGCGTTCACCTTCTCTGCGTCTGCCACCCCTTCAGGATCGCGTAAGCCTCGGCCAGACTGCCTCCGCAGCCGCGGAGCCACTCGGGAGGCGACGCCGGTCGCAGCGAGATCCAGAAAGTGTCGGTGCCGGCCCTTCCCCTGTGCTGGGGTGTGTGTCCTAGAACATGCTCGCGCAATACTGGCTTGGCGATCACCCAGCAATGAGCATCAAAAGGCGAAATGCCGAGACAGATGGCGAAGTCATAATTCTGGTCGCGCAATTGCTGGAACTTGTAGACGCCGCTCGCCCAGAGGGTTGAGAACTTGATTTCCACTCGTCGCCCCGCGATAATCCGATCCGCCTCCGAATCGCCGCTTGCGACAACATCAAGCCCTTTCGCCGCACACCAGCCAGCAACCAGTTGTTCCCCAATCTTGCCCACCTGCCGTGAGGGCCTGGCGCGAATCCACGCAAAAGGACTTCCTGCCCATGGATCTGCACTACCCCCGCGAACGTAGTCCGCTTGAAGCGTGCTCGCAATCGCAGCAAGTAGTCGCACGTCTGGGTCCGCAATCTGACGCACCGTTCATTCTCCGTGTGTTTCCGCGTTCATCGGGATAAGAACGCCTTGCGAGTACCCACTCTGATACGGAGATGGGTCAAAGCCCACCCATCTGATGCCGTCAACCCCGTCAAAGCGACGCGCCATGACTTCCATCGCCTCAAGATTGTTATCCACCAGAATGAACCGCCTGCCTTTCTCAAGCGCAGCCATCCCGGTCGTTCCGCTCCCCGCAAAGAAGTCCAGCACGATGGCCCCGGGGCGAGACGATGCCTGCACAATTCGCCGCAGAATCCCCAGCGGCTTTTGCGTCGGATAGCCCGTCTTCTCCGTACCGTTGGTGGGGACTATGGTGTGCCACCAGGTGTCAGTAGGCAGTTTGCCGCGGGCCGCCTTCTCGGGGCCAACGAGGCCCGGCGCCATGTAGGGAATGCGGTCAATCTCGTCCGTATTGAATACGTAGTTGGATGGGTCTTTGACATAAAGCAAGATATTGTCGTGTTTCGGGGGCCACTTGTTCTTGGGACGCCCCCCATAGTCATAGGCCCAGATGATTTCGTTGAGAAAACACTCTCGCCCAAAAATCGCATCCAGTAGGACCTTGCAGTAGTGCACCTCCCTGTAATCCACGTGCAAATAAAGGCTCCCGTGATTCGCCAACACGCGGTGGGCCTCCACAAGGCGTGGCTCCAGGAAGGCCAGGTAGTCGTCAAAGAGGTCGCTGAACCGCTTACTGCCTACAACAATGCTCTGGTAACGGCGTCCCTGGAAGCCAACGCGATCCCCCTCCGCAGAACGCACGGTTCTAATCTGGGTGCGCTGCTGCACCTTGCCCGTGTTGAACGGAGGGTCAATGTAGATGAGGTCAATTGACCCTGTGGGAAGTGTCTCAAGCACCTGCAGATTGTCTGCGAAGTGGATTTCCCCGACCACGCCTTCTTCCAACAAGACGCCCTCCGTTAGTCACAACTTGCGTTCGTGCGTCCGCGCTCACAACTTGATGGTGCGGAACATGCCGCTGCTGCAGACCGGGCAGGTGCCCTTGAGCGCGGGCCGCCCGTTGCTCAGGGTAACGCGCCGCGGGTTCTGCATGGGGCGCTTGGCGCGACACTTGACGCAGTAGGCGGTGGTGGCCTCTGCCGGTTCTCCGTGTGCCTCAGCGGGCGTCGGAGCCGCCGCATCGGCCTTGGGGGCGGGATGCGCTCCGCCCTGCCGGGCCTCCAGCAGTTCCTTCTGCAGTTTGGCGATGGCGGCGTTCTTCTGGGCCGCCTCGGCGCGCAGTGCCCGCGCGTCCTCGCGGCTCAGGTACCAGTCCAGCCACCAACCCAGGGCCAAACCAACGACGAGACCGGCCACGAATTGCCACATGGTGCCACCTCCTCTGCGCATGCGTGCCCTCCGCTCAATCGCCCGGTGAACAATTGCATTATAGCATACATTTGAGAGCGGCGTCAAGCGTTTCGCGCAAAAACTCGGACAAGGCTCCCAAGCGAGCCATGGCTTCGGCGACGATGGACGACTGCTGGAACGCACAAACTGCCCCCAACACATAGGGGGCAGGTCTATTACCTGCCCCCTATGTGTTTACGCTTGGCGGATGCGCCAAGGGTTAGGCGGTATGCGCCGCGCTAGGATCAAATGGTTCCGCCAGCAGCAACTGTGTTGGAGATGGCGAACAGTGTGATCACCAGCGCATTGATGAAGCCGCCCAGCCATATAGAGCCCGTCTTCTTGAAAATCGCGCGGGCGAATACGGCCGCGATTGGGAAGGCGAACTCCACATTCCACACCAAGACCCCCGCCAGGGCCGAGGTGTACTTGGGATTGGCCGGATACGGCACATACATCCACATCTTGCGTCCGGTGGCGAAGAAGGTAGAGTAGTCTATGGCGGTGAAGATCACCAGCCCGCCTACCATGGCAAGAATCATGAGCACGATGTTCACCCATTCCTTCTGGTCGCGCACCCGTGTAAAGGAGTTCAGCGTCAGGCTGCTGACCAAGAAGAAGAACAGGAAGAAAGGTACGTAGCGCAGGTACGTGAGCCACTTGGGCGGGGTCAAGGCGCGGAAACTCCACACCCAGAAGCGGAAGTCTGTGGTGAAGAGGTAGCGCACCAGCGCAAGAAGGCTGTAGGCCGCCACAAAGACGATCACCGCCAGCAGCAGGGCTTTCCCGATCTCCTTGGCCGGCAGCCTCACACCCAGTTGCTCATAGGTAACACCATTCTTTTTCATGATGAACTGGTAGGTGAGGATGAAAGCGACCAGGAAGATGACGCCCAGTAGCACCGCTAGTATCACCAGCCCATTCACGGCGGGGAGGTTGAAGTAGTTATTAGCCTTCAGCACCGTCGGCACTGCGCGGCCCATATCCCGGATGTCAATGGGGTACCCAACCGCCCAGTTCCACAGCAGCGGCGCGGGAAGCAGCAAGACCAGGTAGATGAGCCAGTAGATTAGGCGATTCTTTTTCGTCGCCCAAGTTGACGGCGCTACCGGCTCGGGGCGGATGATGGTCTTGAAGAACGGGATTTCCAGGAGCAGGAAGGTGAACGGCACGATGAAGAGGAAGAACCCCACCATCGCGACGCCAGTGAAGATCTCCTTCCATACCCAAGCCTGATTGGTCGGTGGAATGGTGCTCTTGCCACCACGTAGAGTGATGTCAAAGAAATCTACCGCCCAGGCAGCCGCCTTGAACGACCAGTGTGTGCCCGGGTGAGTGGTAGAGTGCTGGAAAATCACCCGCAGCGTCCCGTTCTTCGCCGCCTCTATCGCACCGTTGCGGTCCAGTGGGGTGTTGTTCCCGAATGAGTAGTATTTGTTGTAGGCCGCATTGCTGAAGCCCATTCCGGCGATGGCCTTTGGCGTAGTATTGATCAGGTCGCCGGTCTTGGCCCCCCACATATTTTCGTGCCATTCATCAAACCTGGAGAAGATGACGCCCACGTTGATGGGATATTTCGCGTAGGCCAGGACATTGTCAGCAGTAACGTAGAACGCCTGGGAAGTGGGCATCAACGCTTTGGGAACGACGACCGTGGGGTCCTTTTCGCGGGCCGCGTAGGCGCGCAGCGCACCGATCTGAATGGTGCTGCCGCCCATGGAGTGTCCGATCATACCAATGTTGTTCTTGTCCACATAGGGCAACTTCCCCAGGTATTGCAGCGCCGAGTAGGTGCCCATGTCGGGGGTGAGACCCTTATCCTTGACGCGAGGGTCGGTCGCCGAGGAATCGCCATGCGAGTAATGGTCAATCGCCATGACGACGTAGCCGCGGCGGGACAGCTCAACATAGTTGATTGTCTGAACTTCCGCCGTGTTGTTGTACCCATGGGCTGCAATCACGGCGGGGGCAGGATTCTGAGCCGTAGCGCTCTTGGGGATAAACAGCAATGCGTGGAACCGAGCGCCGTCCTCCGACACGTAGGTAACTTCCGTTACCCTTACGTTCCCAAAGTCGCTTTGGACGAGGCTCGCAACGAGGGAACCAACCAGTACCAACGCCAGGGCAATGCACACCAGTACGACGTTTCTCTTCTTGCTGCTCATCTTAGCCTCCTCTTTGAGTACAGTCTGAAGTGGGTGAAACGCAGAAGACCCAAGGCTTTACACCTGACTAGCCTATGATCCCCTCCTTCCCTATCCCTGTTCGACTGCTAAGGCGCGGGGCTGTCGCACATCGGTTGCTACTGACAAGCCGCGTTGCGACATGATGTGGGCAACAGCAACGAATCCCCTCCGTGAATATTGTATCAAAGTCTGGGCGCAACGTCAAATTCGTGCGTACTTTCACATACCCACTGAGGGATAGATTGCCCCCGACGCGCCTTCCAGTTGCGACGCCCATGAGGTAATACTACCATTGGCAGGGTTACGTTTCGCGGAAAAACAAAGCAGGGCAGCCGATGATACGACTGCCCTGCTTTTGCAGCGCGGTCATATCTCCGCGGCCACGCCGCCGCTACTTGGCGTACTCCACCGCCCGCGTCTCGCGGATGACGGAGATCTTGATCTGGCCGGGGTACTCCAGGCTCTCCTCTATCTTCCTGGCGATGTTCTTGGACAGTTCAATCGCCGCCAGGTCGTCTATTTCCTCCGGCTTCACGATGATGCGGATTTCGCGGCCAGCCTGGATGGCATAGGACTGGGCCACGCCCGGAAAGGAGTTGGCCACTTCCTCCAGCGCCTTGATGCGCTTCACGTAAGCCTCCAGGCTCTCGCGGCGAGCGCCGGGCCGCGCGCCCGAGATGGCGTCCGCCGCCTGCACGATGATGGCCTCCAGGCTCTGCGGCTCCTCCTCGTTGTGGTGGCTGGAGATGCAGTTCACGACCTCGGGGCTGACGCCGTAGCGGCGAGCGATTTCCGCCCCGACGCTGGCATGCGGCCCGTCCACCTCGTGGTCCACCGCCTTGCCGATGTCGTGGAGCAGTGCGCCCTCTTTGGCGACCCGCACGTTGGCGCCCAGTTCCGCCGCCATCATGCCCGCCAGGTGTGCCGATTCCACCGAGTGTTGGTACACGTTCTGGCCGTAACTGGTGCGGTAGCGCAGCCGCCCAATGAGGTTGATGAGTTCGGGCCGCAGGCCATGCACGCCCACCTCCAGGGCCGCGCGCTCGCCGTCCTCCCGAATGATAGCCTCCACTTCCTGCTCGGCTTTCTTGACCAGTTTCTCAATGCGCGCAGGGTGGATGCGGCCGTCGGTGATCAACTTGCTTAGCGCCAGCCGCGCAATTTCCCGCCGCACGGGGTCAAAACTGGAGATGGTTACCGCTTCGGGCGTGTCGTCCACGATGAGGTCCACGCCCGTGGCTTGCTCAATGGCGCGGATGTTGCGGCCGCCGCGCCCGATGATGCGGCCCTTCATCTCATCGTTGGGCAGCGGCACCACCGAGACGGTCGTCTCCGACACCTGGTCGGACGCCAGGCGCTGGATGGCAACGGTGATAATCTCCCGCGCTTTCTCCTCGGCCTGTTCCCGTGCCTCGGCCTCCACCTCGCGGATGATGCGGGCCGCGTCCTGGCGCGCGCCCTGCTCCACCATCTCCAGGAGCAACTTCCTGGCGTCATCCTGGCTCATGCCGGCGATGCGCTCCAGTTCCTTGAGTTGCCGATCGTACATCTGCTGGATCTCGCTCTCCATCTTGTCAATCTTGCTTTGGCGCTGATCCAGTTTCCGCTCGCGGTTCTCCAGGTTATCCATGCGGCGATCCAGCGATTCGCGCCGCTGCTGCAGGCGCTCCTCCTGCCGCTGGATGTCCTGGCGACGCCGCTCCATTTCGGCCTCGGCGCTCTCGCGGATCTTCAGCGCGGCGTCCTTGGCCTGCAGGATAATGTCCTTCGCCTTGGCCTCGGCCTCGGCGATGAGCATCTGGGCGTGCTCCTCTTTCTCGCGCATGCGCGTCTTGTTGAGGTACTGGGCGATGAAGTAGCCCAGCCCGCCGCCCAGGAGTGCCGCAAGAATGGCCTCTATGGCGGTCCAGATCACTCTTCCACTACCGTTCATATTGCTTTCTCCTCTCTGAATGTACCCTCGGCGGCTGATTCTTCCACCAGCCGCTTCACGGTGGCTTTGGCCACCGAGTAGGGGAAACCTCTCCGAACCAAAAACGCACCGAGTTTCTCTTGTGCCTGTCTATCGTTCAAGTCGCCGTAGCGTCGCGCCTGCTTGCAAGCCGCGCGGTAGGCACTTTCCTCTTCGTCCAGCGCCCGCAACGCCTTCTCTATCGTCTCGTCGCGCACGCCTTTCAGTCGCAACTCGGCGCGGAGCGCCATGCGACCCAGCGGGTGGCTCTGCTCACGGCTTTCTATCCAGAAGCGGGCGAACGCCTCGTCGTCCACCAGGTTCAGGCGGCGCAGTTTCTCCAGGATTTCGGCCTGTACGCCAGGCTCCACGCCCTTGGACGTCAGGTACTTGATGACCTCCGCCTCGCTCCTGGGCCTGTAGGTTAGGAAGCGCAAGGTTCGCTCGTAGGCGCGGTCAACCTCCGCCTGGGCCTTCAGGCGCGCAACTTCGGCGTCGGTCAGGCGCTGGCCCACCTTGAGGCGGGCCGCTTCCAGCGCCGTGATGCTGAAGGCGTACACCCCGTCCAGGTGCAGGTTGACCCGCTCCTTGTTGCGCTGCTGCACCTCCAATGCCGTGATTTCGTGCGCGTCCACTTCGCTACAGGCTCCCTAAACGCAAACAGCCATGGCGGAGTGCCATGGCTGATTTTCGCCCCGAAATCGGAAAAAGAAGTATATGGAATCGCGGGTAGGCCAAACCAGGAGACCGTGCCAGAGCCTACGGTCTCGCCTCGTCTACCCAGCGCTGTTCAAATGCTGTGCACAAAACCTTGCCCCGTTCACAACCGTCGGGCAAAGGGTTTTCCATATACACCTCTTTGCTTCGCCCCTGCTCCATATTGCGCTAGGTCAAAGCCCACATTGCGTCTTCATGCACCGATCGCTGCCCCCAGGGGCAACGTCGTGAACGCATGGCGTGCCGTCTCAGTGAAAATCAGCAACCATGTCGCACTCAGCCAGGTGTCTATTCGTCGCCTTCTATGTCTTCTACGTCTTCTAGGTCTTCATCCCCTTCTGCAAAGAGGGGCCCCGACACTGCACCTCCCTGCCGTGTCAATCCTGCGATTTCACGGACTTTCTGGTCTATTTCGGCAAACAGGTCGGGGTTCTCGGCCAAAAACGCCTTCGCGTTGTCGCGTCCCTGCCCCAGCCGCAGGTCGCCATAGGAGTAGAAAGCGCCTCGCTTCTCCACGACGCCCAGCGCCGTTGCCACATCCAGCAGGTCGCCCGTGCGGGAGATGCCCTCGTCAAACATGATTTCAAATTCGGCCACTCGGAACGGCGGCGCCACCTTGTTCTTCTTGACGCTGACCTTGACGCGGTTTCCGACCACCGCACCGCCTTGCTTGATGGCCTCCAGTCGGCGCATGTCCAGCCGCACCGACGCGTAGAACTTCAGGGCATTGCCGCCAGGCGTGGTCTCTGGATTCCCGAACAGGACTCCTATTTTCATCCGCAACTGGTTGGTGAACACGACGGCTGTGTTGGACCGCTTGATGGCGCCTGCGAGTTTGCGCAGGGCCTGCGACATCAGCCGGGCCTGCAACCCCATGTGAGCGTCGCCCATCTCGCCTTCAATCTCGGCTCGCGGCACCAACGCGGCGACGGAGTCAATAACGATGACATCCACCGCGCCGCTGCGCACCAGCGCCTCCGCGATTTCCAGCGCCTGCTCGCCCGTGTCGGGCTGCGAGATGTATAACTCGTCAATGTTCACCCCGCAGCGGCGGGCATATGCAGGATCCAGGGCGTGCTCCACGTCAATAAATGCTGCGATACCACCCCGCTTCTGCGCCTCGGCGATGATGTGCTGGCACAGGGTCGTCTTCCCCGACGCTTCGGGGCCGTAGATTTCGGTGATGCGCCCGCGCGGGATTCCCCCTACGCCCAGCGCGATATCCAGCGCGATGGAGCCTGTGGGTATGGCGTCCA
Organism: Anaerolineae bacterium; assembly: GCA_029907165.1. Lineage (GTDB taxonomy): Bacteria > Chloroflexota > Anaerolineae > DTLA01 > DTLA01 > DTLA01. Next base: position 7,547 of record JARYMK010000044.1, on the reverse strand, counting down.
CGTTCAGGCCGGTGCTCTCGCCCAGCCGCATAATGACCCCATCGCCAAACCGTTTCCGCAACCCCAGCAGCGTCGTCTCCAACGCTTTCTCTCGCCCTGCTTCTGGCATACGCTCTTCCTCCTGGCGCACGTTCGCCTATGGCGCCGATACAATAGTTTACACGACGTGCAACGAAAATGCAAGTTTCGCAGAGGGCGAATTGGTGAACTCGGCGGCGGAACCCACACAAAACTCCGTGTTCCAGGACGCGAAAAGTGTGATATAATAGGCACAGGGCTCTTGATGGATCTTCTCGGTGCCTCTGGTCAGCCCGGGTCGCGCGCACGGAAGCCCGGGCGCCCGCCGCGAAAGCGGGCTTTCTCCGGTGGCCTCTCGCAATGGCTTGGTTTGGACGAAGGCAAAGGTATGACCCAGAATCGCGCAACGCGCAGCGCACTTGAAACGAAATCCACGCCTTGCGCTGAACCCAGGAGCACAGGTGCTCGCAGGGCGATTGCGTTGGCTGCGTTGGTCCTGGCGTTGGTGGCGTGTCGCAGCGGACCTGGGCCTGCGCCCACACTGCCGCCCCCCAGCCCCACGCCCACGGCGAAGCCTGCGCCCACTGTCCCAGCGCCCCAGGCTTCGCCCACACCTGGCCTGTCCCAGATGACGCTGTATATCTGGGTTTCGCCCGATTTCGCCTTCGCCGCCCACCCCGACGGCGCGCTCCTACAGGGCTTCACGGATGCCTATCCCGGCCTGCGCGCGCAGGTCTCCGTCAAGGAAGTTTTCGGCAAGGGTGGCATGGTGCACCTGCTGAGCGGGGCCAGCGCCGTCGCTCCGTCCTACCTTCCTGACCTCATCCTGGCTGCGGACGAGACCCTGGAGCAGATCGCCGCGCTGGGCCTGTCTCAGCCCGTGGATGTTCTGCTCCCATCGGTGCGCGAATCGCTCTTCGCGAACCTGCAGGTCGCCGCACCTGGGGACGCGGCTCGGCTGGGCGTTCCGTTCGCCATGGATTTCCCGCTGTTGGCGTACCGCACGCCGATGACGCTGCCCCTGTCGTGGGACAGCATCGCCGCAAGCGGGGGGCGCTATGCGTTCGCCGCGGGCGACGAGGATTCCGCGGCCCAGGCGCTGCTCATCCAGTACCTGGGCCTGGGCGGGGCGCTTGTGGATGCCGAGGGCAGGCTGTCCCTGGATAGCCGCCTGCTGATCCGCGCCCTGGAAACGTACCGAGGGCTGGCGGATCAGGGCGTCTTTGCGTCGCAGGTGGCGTCCGTGGACAAGGCCGATGAGGTCTGGGCTATGTTCAGGGCGGGCGAGGCTAATTTTGCCGAGGTGCGGGCATCGCTGGTTCGGGGCCATGCTGCCGCGCTGACGGACACGGCGCTGTCGGCGATTCCCACCGTGAACGGACAGCCGCTCACGCTGGCCCGCACCTGGTCGTGGGCGATTGTAGCCTCCACGCCCGAACGGCAACAGGCCGCGGCCCGCTTTGTGGAGTGGGTGCTGGGGCCCGCGCAGCAATCCGCCTGGTGCGAGGGCGCAGGGCTTGTGCCCACGCAGCCGTCGGCCTGGCCTCTGGCGCGGCTTTCGGCCACCGACAGCGCAATCCTGCTGGACCTGGCCCAGGTGGCCATTCCCTGTCCTGCTGCAAGCAGGACGCCCGCTGTTTCGTCGGCCCTGCACACCGCTCTGACGCAGGTCCTCAAAGGGCAACTCGCGCCCAGGCAGGCCGCCGAGCAAGCCCTGACGAAGATTCGCCAACAGTGAGGTGGACGTGGCAGAGCCGTTTGGATTCGTGCGCAACATTGCGGAGAACCCCGTGGAGACTCGCCACCGCGAGGATGCGGCGGCGTTGATACGGGCGGCGCTGGATGCGGTGAACCCGCGCCTCGCCATCCGCAGCGTGCTTAGCCTCGCCGACGACGCCCTTCACGTGCAGGGCAAGGTCTATGATCTGGGCCGCTATCGCAAGATCGTGGTGGTGGGGGCGGGCAAGGCCACGCCATCCATGGCAGAGGCAGTGGAGGAGATGCTCGGCGACCGCATCTCCGAAGGGCTTGTGATCGCCAAGCGAGGCCAGGTGCCCCGGCACAAAGGCCGCCGCATCCGGATCGTGGAGGCCAGCCACCCGACCCCCGACGAGGCGGGGTTGCAAGGTGCGCAGCGCATCGCCGACCTGCTGGAACCGCTGGGGCCGCGCGACCTGGTCATCGCCCTGTTCTCCGGCGGCGGGTCGGCGCTCCTCACCCTCCCCGCTAGCGGCATCCGACTGGCCGACCTGCAAGAACTGACCCAGTCGCTTTTGAAATCCGGCGCCACCATCAACGAGATCAACTGCGTGCGCAAGCACCTGTCGCTTGTCAAAGGCGGGCAACTGGCCCGGCTGGCCCATCCCGCGGCCGTGCTCTCGCTCATCCTCTCCGACGTGGTGGGCAGCCCGCTGGATGTGGTCGCTTCCGGCCCGACTGTGCCCGACCCCACAACGTTTGAGGACGCCTGGCGCATCCTGGAACGCTACAACCTCATCCGCGGCCTCAACCCCAACATCCGGGGCCGCTTGCAGGCGGGGATGGCGGGCGCGATTCCAGAGACGCCAAAGGAGGGCGACCCGGCGTTCCAGAATGTGCACAACGTCGTCATCGGCAGCAACGAGATCGCCGCAGCAGCCGCGGTGGCCGAGGCGCGGAACAGGGGATACAACACGCTCCTGCTGACCACGTATCTGGAGGGCGAGGCCCGCCATGTGGCCCGCGCCCTGGCCGCTATCGCCAAGGAATGCGCGCACAGCGGCAACCCGGTCGCGCCGCCTGCCTGCGTCGTCGCCGGCGGCGAGACCACGGTAACCGTAACCGGCGCGGGGCTGGGCGGGCGCAACCAGGAACTGGCGCTGGCGGCGGCCATCGCGCTGGAGGGGTGGCGCGATGTGGCGCTGGCCACGCTGGCGACCGACGGTGGCGATGGCCCCACCGATGCGGCGGGCGGGTTTGCAACCGGCGAGACAGTGGCGCGCGCTCGCGCTGCCGGCCTCGCGGCCAGGGATTACCTGGACAACAACGACTCGTACCATTTCTTCCAGGCTCTGGGAGATAGTGTGATCACTGGCCCCACGGGAACGAACGTCAACGATCTGGCGTTCATCTTCGTGGGGTAGAGACCCGATGCGCTGAGGAGGAACCGTCATGTTTGAGACAGCCCTCAGGGCCGATGCCAAGCGGCGCATCCGCCAGATCGGCCGGGCCGACCTGGTCGCGGGCATCCCTGCCTACCGCAACGCCAAGACCATCGCTGCCCTCGTGCAGCAGACGGCCATGGGCCTCGCAGCCCACTACCCGGACTTGCGCACGGTGCTCGTGGTGGCCGACGGCGGCTCCACCGACGACACAGTGGCAGCGGCTTCGGCCCCGCCGATGCCCGACAGCGTGAAGCGCATCGTAACCGGCTACCACGGCGTTACCGGGCGGGGCAGCGCGGTGCGCGCTATATTCCAGATCGCGACGGCGCTGGAGGCCGACGCCTGTATCATCCTGGACGGCGACCTGAAGGGGATGCCGCCCTGGTGGGTGCGTGCCCTCGCCGCCCCCGTCCTTTCGGGCGACTACGAGTACCTCACGCCCTACTACACGTATCCGCGCACCGAAAGCGGCCCCATTGATCTCATCGCCTATCCTCTGCTGCGCGCGCTGCTGGGGCGCGACGTCCGCCAGCCGACCGCCGACGTTTTCGGCGTGTCGGGCGAACTGGCGGGCCACTTCGCCGACAAGGACGTGTGGGAGACCGAAGTGGCGCGTGCCGGCGTGGGCGTCTGGATGACCGCCGTAGCCATCCAGGAGGGACGACGCATCGGCCAGGTCGCGCTGGGCGCCCGCAAGCACGAGTCGCGCGAACCATCCACGACCACCGACCAGGCCTTCTCGCAGATGGTGGGGACGCTGTTCCGCATGGCCTACATTTTCCGCAAGACATGGCTGGCACTCCCGGAGGTTCAGCCCGTGCCCGTAGTGGGCGAAGCGCCGCTGGAGCCGCCGATGCAGGGCATCCTCACCCACGAGTACTTGAGCGAACGGTTTCGCCAGGCATCCAAGCGTCACCGCCGCCTATGGCAGGTGGCCCTCACGCCGGAACATGCAGACGAGATGCGCGAAGTCCTGAATCAGCCGATGGAAGGGTTCCGCTTCCCCGACGACCTATGGGCGCGGTGCGTGTACGATTTCATCGTGGTGTACAACAAGGGCGAGGCCGACCCCGACCGCGTGGTGGAGTCACTGATCCCTCTGTGCTGCGCGCGGCAACTGGCTTTCCTGCAGGAGACGCAGGGTATGACAGTGGAGGACACCGAGCGCGTCGTGGCCCGCCAGGCGGAAGCCTTCATCCGCCAGCGCCCGTATTTCCGTGAGCGGTGGGAAATCTACGTTCCGTGGGCGGCATCGCCAAACACTGCCTCGGGCCGAGGTTCGTAGCCGGGCCCGGGGCAGATGCATCGCACGTATTTGACACGCATGCACGTTCGCGCCATAATGCTTCCGCAAGCGTGCGAAGCCACGCGCCGCCGAGGTGCGGAGGACGCAGAAAAACCGAACTAGATAGCAACGACGGTGATGGAGACGAGTAGGCCGGAGCACGGCTTCCAGAGAGCCGCCGCTGGTGGAAGGCGGCAGCGCGTACCGGCCGAACAGCCCTCCGGAGTCGCAGGCGGAAACGGGCGGACAGTCCGCCCGGAGTATGCCGAGCCGGTCGCCCCCGTTACAGGGCTGGGTCGGGTGCACACCGACCCACTGAGGCTTGTCCCGCGAGGGACAGGCGCAGGAAGGTGGCAACACGGTAGCCATGGCTCCCGTCCTTTCGGATGGGGGCCTTTTTCGTTTCCGGGCCGCGCCCCCGGGGCGCGCGCAACGGGAAAATCCGCGCTACAAGGAGGGAGCGATGCTGGACCTGAACTTCATACGCGAACATGCCGACGAGGTGAAGAAGGCGCTGGTGGATCTGAACACCACCGCGCCCATTGACGAAATCCTGCAACTGGATCGGCGGCGGCGCGAGTTGTTACAGATGGTGGAGAGCCTGCGGGCGCGGCGCAACACCGTGTCCAAGGAGGTCCCGCGCATCAAGGACGCCGCCGAGCGCGAGCGCCTCGTGGCCGAGATGCGCCAAGTCGGCGATCAGATCAAAGACCTGGAAGCCGAACTGAAGACCGTGGAAGAGCGGCTGACGGCGGCACTGTACGAGGTGCCCAATCTGCCCGCGCCGGGCGTCCCCGTCGGGCCGGACGAGACGCACAACGTAGTCGTCCGCACCGTGGGCGAGCCGCGCCGGTTTGACTTCCAACCGCTGCCGCACTGGGACCTGGGGCCGGCGCTGGGCATCCTGGATTTTGAGCGCGGCGTAAAGATCGCGGGGACCCGTTTCTACGTGCTCAAGGGGCTGGGGGCGCGTCTCCAGCGTGCCCTTATTGCCTGGATGCTGGACCTGCACGTGAACGAGCACGGCTACACCGAGGTCTATCCGCCCTTCGTGGTCAACGAGAAGTGCCTATGGGGCACGGGGCAACTGCCCAAGTTCGGCGAGAACCTATACCACGACGTGGAGGACGACCTGTGGTGGGTGCCCACCGCCGAGGTGCCGGTAACCAACCTGCACCGCGAGGAAATTCTGGAGCCAGGCGCGCTGCCGCTGTACTATGTGGCGTACACGCCCTGCTGGCGGCGCGAGAAGATGAGCGCGGGGCGCGACGTGCGGGGCATCAAGCGCGGCCACCAGTTTGACAAGGTGGAGATGGTAAAAATCGTCGCGCCCGAAACATCCATGCAGGAACTGGAGACGCTGGTTGACAACGCCGAGGACGTGTGCCGCCGACTGGGCATCCCGCACCGCGTGGTGCAGATGTGCACGGGGGATTTGTCCTTTACCGCCGCCGTCAAGTACGACGTGGAGATGTGGGCGCCAGGCTGCGGCGAGTGGCTGGAGGTCTCCTCATGCTCCAACTTCCTGGACTTCCAGGCGCGACGGGCCAACATCCGTTTCCGTCGGGAGCCGGGCGCGAAGCCCGAATACGTGCACACGCTCAACGGGTCCGGGCTGGCGTTGCCGCGCGTGATGATCGCCGTGATGGAGAACTACCAGCAGGCCGACGGGAGCATCGTGGTGCCCGAAGTCCTGCGCCCGTACATGGGCGGCGTGGAGGTGATTCGGTAGCGGTGCGGCTCGGTCCGTGTGGGCAACGCATGCGTCGCCTGCGTAGTGCTTCGCCACAGGGATTCGGGATGCCATGGCATTGCGCAGGCACGCGGCTCCCGAAGCACCCCCGTGTTGACCGTCATCCTGAGGCGCGGAGCGCCGAAGAATCTCGTCAACGGAGACGCTGCGCTGCGCCCAGGGTTGTCTTGACAAGATAGGCCAGATGGTGTACCATGTGGTTACTTAGATGACCACTTTTCGGGAGGGCGCTATGCCAGAAATCGGGGTGCGTGAACTGAAAGCGCGGGCATCGGAGATCGTCCGCGCTGTGCGCGAGCGCCGGGCCCGTTACTTGATCACCTATCGCGGCAGACCGGTGGGCGTGATCCTGCCGCTGGGCGAGGCTGAGGGCGATGAACTGGCGGTTCAGGAGAGGCGCGACGCAGCCTGGAGAGAACTGATCGCCCTGGGGCAGGCGATTGGCGAGGGTTGGCAATCGGACCGGACCGCGACGGAAATCCTGTCCGAAATGCGGCGGTAGGAGACCAATATGGCGGCGATGTACACCGTGGATGCCAGCGTCTTTCTCAGCGCATTCAACCCACGAGAGCCAGGGCACGCGGAGAGCCAACGCCTGCTGAAGCGGATGCAGGACGACGCGAAGCCCATCGTGGTCCCCACGCTACTCCTGCCCGAGGTCGCCGCCGCCATCGGTCGTGGTCAGGGAGACCCGACTCTCGCCCGCCAGTTCGCACGGGCACTGAAGCAATTGCCACACGTCATCTGGGTTTCCCTGGATCCGGTTTTGGCGGATCAGGCGGCAGAATTGGCGGCCCAACACCGGCTACGCGGGAGCGACGCCGTGTACGCCGCAGTCTCGGCACGGTTTGGGAGCACCCTGGTTACGCTGGACAAGCAACAGCGCGAGAGGGTGTCCGGCGCGGTGGCCACACGTAGCCCAGCCGAAGCGCTCGCAGAGTGGTAGGCGTAGCGGTAGAGCAGCATCCCTAGCCGCCGCTTCCCTGTCATTCTGAGCGGCAAAGCCGCAAAGAATCTCGGAATAGCGAGCAACCGCGAATCTGCACGAATTTGTATAGATTCGCGTGCATTCGTGGTTACCAGCCGAGGTCCTGCAATCCGCATCGCAGTTGCTATTTCTCGCACACCACGCTATAATGCTCGCCGTGAGGGCAACTTGGGGGGCGCATACAAGGAGGGCGTCATGAGAAAGTCGCTGGTCATCGCCGTGGCTGTGATCGTCCTGCTCCTCCCCATCGCGGCGCAGGGCCAGGGCAGTTACCCACCGGGGTTGGTCTGGCGCTCGCCCGTCGTGGTACAGAACATGGGCGACAGCACCGCCACCGTGTACGTGGACTACTACCGCATG
>JARYMK010000043.1 GCA_029907165.1 Anaerolineae bacterium | reverse complement strand
CCTTTCGCGCCCTTTCGCGGCTTTCGTGATCCGAACGCCCCAGCCCCAACGGGGCTTCGCCCGTTCAGCGCGGGGGTTTACCCCCGCGCTGCGCCCTGCGGGCTAGCGGCCCCTCGGCGCGTTCGGCCCGAATCCGCGCAGACGTTCCTCGCTTACCCGCCGACCAAATCCTCCAGCGCCCGGCGGTAGGTCTCGTAGGCAGCGCGGCCAAACAACACAAACCGCACCCTCTCTATCTCCGGATGCTCCCGCAGGTAGTCCATGACGGTCTTCAGGGCGATGGGCGCGGCCTCCTCCATGGGGTACCCGTAGGCGCCCGTGCTGATGGACGGGAACGCCACCGAGCGCAGCCCGTGCTCCGAGGCCAGGCGCAGCGAGTTGCGGTAGGCGCTGGCGAGCAGTTCAGGCGCGCGCTCGCCGTCGCGGTAATACACCGGCCCCACCGTGTGGATGACCTTCTTGGCCTTGAGCCGTCCCGCGTTGGTGATGCGCGCCTCGCCTGTGGGGCACCCGCCGATGCGCCGGCACTCCTCCAGAATCTGCGGGCCTCCCGCGCGGTGGATGGCCCCGTCCACGCCGCCCCCGCCCAGCAGGCTGGGATTCGCAGCATTCACGATCGCGTCGGTGTCCTGCTGGGTGATATCGCCTTCCACCAGTTCCAGGACGGACGAACCGACTCGCACTTCCATGGGTTCACACCTCCTGTGCGTGGATTGCAGGGAGGATTGTACACGCGGAGAGGCAGACGGCAAGTGGGCAGCACGCGCCATTCGGCTCCGGCTTTGCCACGCCCGCCGGACGTGCGAATTGACGCCCCGCGCGCCCCCTGCTACAATGCCCTTGCCCCGCAGGGGACATCGGCCACAGGAGGCCCCATGCCAACCGAGAACGTAGAACTGGAACTCCGATTTGACCTTTCCGACTACATCCGCGCCACCACGCGCCTGCTGTTCACCCAGCCCACCTTCGTCGGCATCCTCACCCTCACCGCGGCGGCCGTCGTGTACGCCATGTACGTGGCCATCCGCGACGCCGCTTCCATGGGGTTCGGCCAGGCGCTGCTGGCCCAGGCCCCCATCCTGCTGTTCCTTCTCGTGCCGGTTGTGCTGTGGTTCTCCCTGCGGCGGCAGGGGGCGCGCATCATCGCCCGCCAGCGCGCCAACAACGAGCGCATCTTCTACACCTTCTCCGACGACGGGTTCGTGCAGCGCGTTACCTCGGATCACGGGCGAAACGAGCATTCGGGCGGCTGGGACACCTTCGCCAAGGTGGTGGAGACACCAGGCGAGTTCCTGCTCCTGTTGCCGCGGCAGGGGGGCGTGTTCCTGCCCAAGACGTGCTTCGCGTCCGTCGAGCAGATGGCGCGCTTCCGCGAGATGGTGCGCCGCGCCCTAGGTGACCGCGCCAAACTGCGCGACAGGTAACTTCCGGGCACCGCCCCACCGCCGAGACTCTGAGGGCGCAGCGAAGCGCCCGCGTGTGAGATGTCCGCCCACGCCTGGCGTCCGATGGAGATTCGCGTGCGCGCCTGCCCGTGAACCGAAGGAGCGCGCCCCGCGTAATACCGTTGGCATTCGCAATTGCGAGAGGAGGGAACATGAACCCCAAGCGCAGATCCAACCTGGCGGGCGGCCTGGTGCTCATCCTGCTGGGGGCCTGGTTCCTGGCGGTACAACTGATGCCCGGCCTGGAGACCCGCATCTTCGGCCCGGGCGGCTGGCCCCTGATCATCGTCAGCGTCGGCGTTATCCTGCTGCTCATCGGCCTGTTCGCCGGCGTGCCCGAGATGGCCGTCCCCGCCTGCATCGTCGGCGGCATCGGCGGCCTGCTCTACTGGCAGAACGCGACGGGCAACTGGGACTCGTGGGCCTACGCCTGGGCGCTCATCCCCGGATTCGTGGGCCTGGGCACGCTCCTGTCGGGCATCATCGCGGGTAAGCGCGGCGAGATTTCGGCGGGCGCGTGGCTCATCTTCATCAGCCTGATTCTGTTCGCTGCATTCGCATCGTTCCTGGGCGGGCCCAACCTGTTCGGCGCCTACTGGCCCGTCCTGCTCATCGTGCTAGGGCTGGCGATTCTGGCGCGGGGCCTGGTGCGCCCGCGGCGGTGATGTAGGTTCACCGCAGAGGCGCAGAGGACGCAGAGGGATTCTTGTCCGTGCGGATTCGGGGGAAGGCTGGCAGACACGCAGGTCTATCCCCAAGTGTGGCTGATCGCCAATCGCTGATCGCTGACTGCTGATTGCTGACTGCGACCACATATCGCAAGGAGGGCTTGACATGAAACGGTGGGACTTACGGCTGGTGTTCGGCGCGATTCTGGTGCTGTCCGGCGTGCTGTTCCTGCTGGACAGCCTGGGCGTGCTGAAAGGCGCGGGCGACCTGTTCTGGGCGGTGTTGTTCGCCGTGGGGGGCGGGGCGTTCCTGTACCGGTTCGCCACCGACCGCGTGCACTGGTGGGCGCTGATTCCGGGGTTCACCCTGCTGGGGCTGGCGGCGGTCATCGCCCTGGAGACGCTCCCGCTGGGCGACACAGGCGCCATCAGCGGCGGGCTGTTCCTGGCGGCCATCGGCGCGGGCTTCTGGGCCATCTACCTGACGCGCCGCGACTTCTGGTGGGCGCTGATCCCGGGCGGCGTGCTGGTAACGCTGGGCGCCGTGGCCGCGCTGGGCGACAAGGTGAAGGACGAGGCCGTGGGCGGCATCTTCTTCCTGGGGCTGGCGGCCACCTTCGGCGGGCTCTACTTCCTGCCGACGGCCCAGGGCCGGCAGACCTGGGCGGCCATTCCCGCGGGCATCCTGGGCGTCATGGGCGTGGCCCTGCTGGCAGGCGCGGCGATCGGATTGTCCTACATCCTGCCCGCGGCGCTCATCATCGTGGGGCTGTACCTCCTGTGGCGGGCGTTGGTCCCGCGCACAGGCGCGTAGGAGGGCATCATGGAAGCAGAGCCGAAGCGCGAATCGCGACGGCTGACCCGCAGCGCCAAGAACCGCGTTATCGCGGGCGTATGCGGCGGCCTGGGCGAGTATCTGGGCATTGATCCGGGCCTGGTGCGCATCTTCTTCGTCCTGCTGGGCATCGGGCGTGGGTTCGGCGTGTTCATCTACATCCTGCTGTGGCTGCTCATCCCGCGCGAGGACATGGAGACCGCGGCGGCCACCGAGGCCACCATCCGCGCCAGCGCCGACGAGATGGCCGAGCGCGCCCGCACCGCAGGCTCCGAGTTCCGCGAGGCGTGGCAAAGCGACTCGCATCCGCTTCTCGTCGCCATCGGCGTGGGACTCATCATCCTGGGCGGGCTGGCCCTGCTGGAGGCGCTCCACATCACGTGGCTCTGGTGGCTGAGTTTTGACACGCTGTGGCCGGTCCTGCTCATCGTGGCCGGGCTGGTCATCATTTTGCGCCGCCGCTAGGCCCGCGCCTGCGGCTGCGGATTGGGGAGGGTTACCCATGGAGAAGAAACCGCGACGCGGCGGGCTGGTGTGGCCCATCATTCTCATCGGGCTGGGGGTCGTGTTCCTGCTGAATAACCTGGGCGTCCTGCCGTGGGACATCTGGGGGACGCTCCTGCGCATGTGGCCCGTGATCCTCATCGCCATCGGCCTGGACCTGATCATCGGCTGGCGGTCGGTATGGGGGTCGCTGGTGGCGCTGGTGCTCATCGCGCTGGTGCTGGCGGGCGGCATCTGGCTCGCGTACACCGCGGCCGGCCCGACCGTCGCCACAACCGAGACGGTGGCGTACCCGCTGGGCGGCGCGACCCAGGCTAGCGTGGAGATCGCCCAGGCCGTGGGCGAACTGCGGGTGCGGGCGCTTCCGGCGGGGTCGGCGAACCTGGCCCAGGGGACGCTCCAACTGGCGCGTGGCGAGACGGTAACCAGGTCGTTCATCGGCGGTGACACCGCGCGCCTGTCCATCAAGAGCGACAAGAGGAACTGGGGCCCCGAAGTGATGGGCGTGCAGAATGCCCGCGTGTGGGACCTGGCGCTGAACGGCGGCGTGCCGATGGTGCTGGAATTGGACCTGGCCGTGGGCAAGATGACCGCCGACCTGTCGGGCCTGGACGTGAGCGCGGCCGACGTGAAAGTGGCTGTGGGCGACGCGACGGTGCGCCTGCCCTCGCAGGGGCGCTCGGCGGTCAAGGTGTCGGTCGCCGTGGGCAACCTGGCGGTCGAGATTCCGCGCGGCGTGGAGGCCCGCGTCCGCTCGGGCGCGGCGCTGGCGGGGCGGTCGTTCCCGTCGGGCTGGGCGCGCGACGGCGACACGTACACATCGCCCGGCTACGCCACGGCGCAGCACCGCGTGGAACTGGAAACGGACGTCGCCCTCGGCAATCTGACCGTCCGCGTGGTGCCGTAGGGGCGCAATTGATTGCGCCCGCGCCCAGCCAGGAAAGGGGGTTGTGATGAGCACATTGGTGGTGTACGATTCGTTGCATGGGAACACGGAGAAAATCGCCCGCACTGTTGCCGGGGTGCTGGGGGCCGATGCGCAGGTGGTTCGCGCGGGCCAGGCCGACCCGGCAGCGGTGGCGGCGGCGGACCTGGTGGTGCTGGGCGCGCCGACGCACGGGGACGCCCGTCGCAAGCGATGCAGGACTTCCTAGCCAGGGTGCCCGGGAGTGCCTGGCGTGGCAAGCGCGTGGCCGTGTTTGACACCCGCGTGCCGGCCAAGTGGGTGCGCATCTTCGGGTTTGCCGCGCCCCGCATGGCCCGCCGCGTTCAGAAACTGGGCGCGACCCTGGCCGCGCCGCCGGAGGGGTTCTTCGTCAACGCGACAGAGGGGCCGCTGCTGGCGGGCGAGGAGGAACGCGCCGCAGCCTGGGCGCGCGGCATCGCAGGTTAGCGACCACAGAATTCACCGCCCGGCGCACCAAATGAGTACTCTACCACAGGGTTTTTTGATGGTGTATCATTGCGAGGGCGCGTAGCGCCCGAAGCAATCCCCGGTAGACGGTCATTCTGAGGCGCGGAGCGCCGAAGAATCTCGTCAACCAAGATACCTCGCTTCGCTCGCAATGACAACGGGCGATTTTCTCTGTGGCCAAGTAGGAGGGACACCGCCCGGCGGGCCGCGCCCACGATGGCCCGATGACGAACGAACGGACCGCGCGCCATACCGCATCGGTACGATTCGGACATCCACCACCACCGATTCATCCGCCTGCGCGGGTGGATTACCGCGACGCGGGGGCGTATTTCGTTGCCATCGTCGCGCACGGGCGCGAATGCGTGTTCGGACACATTGCCGACAGGCGCATGGTGGTGAACGAATGCGGCGAAATCGCCGCAACGTGTTGGCACGATTGGCCCCGCCATTACCAGGGCGTGGAATGGGATGCGTTGGGGCGCAGCATGCTGTGCCCCTACGACGGCATGCACGGCATCCACCATGCCTGCGACGCCCCGGACCAACGTTGCGCCCCAATCATTGGGCGCCATCGTGCGTTCGTTCAAATCGGCCGTTGCGCGGCGCATCAATGAATTGCGTGGGACGCTGGGCGCGCCCGTGTGGCAGCGGAACTATTACGAACGCATCATCCGCAACGACCGCGAATGGAACGCGGTGCGCGGATACATCCAGAACAACCCGGCCCATTGGTCTCAGACCCGCCCCTACGGCACGACGATGCGCCGACCGAATTGGCGGGCCTGTTCCAGGATGTCGGGCCTGGATGCGGCGTCGCCGGCGTCCTCCAGGCTGTTGAACGTCAGCGCGCCGTCGTAGGTGGCATCCAGGGCGTCCATCCACACGCGCATGGTCAGGCCCATGCAATCAAACTTGATGCGCGGGTGGCCCGCCGCCGCGACGAGGTATCCCTTGCGCGGGTGCGGCACGGGCGGCATGGGACGATGGACGATGTACTTGCGGGCGTAGAAGCACTGGCAGCGATCTATGAGTTGCTTGGCCTGGGCCGAGACGTGGCCGAAGAACATGGGCGTGGCCAGGATGATGCGCTCGGCCACCTCCAGTTTGGGGTACAGGAGTTGGAAGTCGTCCTGGACGACGCAGATGCCCTCTTTCCAGCACCCGTTGCATTCTATGCACGGGGCGATGCGGTGCTGGGCCACGATGATGCGCTCCACGTCGGCGCCCTCGGCGCGCGCGCCCTCCAGCACGTGGTCCAGCAGCGTGTCGGTGTTGCCGCCGCGGCGGGGGCTGGCTGCGAATGCCAGGACGTACATGGCGCGCTCCGACGTCATTCCTCGCGCTTCTGGACGATGGTATCGGCCAGGTCCTCCAGGAGCGTGGTGATGGCCGAATGGTCCAAGTCGCCGCGCCCCGCCACCTTGAGCCGCTTGAACATCTCGGCGACGAGAGCGGTAACGGGCAGTGGGACCTCGTAGGCTTTGGCGGCGGCCAGCGCGTTGTTCAGGTCCTTGTAGTGCAGGCGGACTCGGAACCCAGGCGCGAAGTCGCGGTTCACGATGCGCATCCCGCGCGTTTCCAGCACGCCGCACCGCGCCAGCCCACCGCTGATCACCTGCACGATCTTGGCGGGGTCCACGCCCGCCTTGGCCCCCAGCACCAGCGCCTCGGCCACCGCCTCCAGTTGCAGGGCCACGAGTATCTGGTTACACAGTTTGGTGATCTGGCCCGCGCCGTGCCCGCCGCACAGGACGATATTCTTGCCCAGCGCCTGGAACACGGGCAGGGCCTCGTTGAACACGTCCTCGGGGCCGCCGACCATGATGGAGAGGGTGGCCTGGCGCGCGCCCACATCGCCGCCGCTCACGGGCGCATCCAGCACCTTCACGCCCTTCTTCCCCAGTTCCTCGGCCACCTTGACGGCGGTAACGGGCGAGATGGAACTCATGTCAATGAGCAGGCTGCCCGCGCGGATGCCCTCGGCGACGCCGTTGGGGCCGAAGACGACCTGCTCCACGTCGGGCGAGTCGGGCAGCATGAGGATGACGATGTCGGCGCGGGCGGCCACGTCGGCGGGCGACGCGCCCAGCATCGCGCCCTCGGCGGCCAGTTCGTCCATGGGCGCGCGGCTGCGATTGTAGGCGATGAGGGGGTAGCCCGCGCGCATGAGGTTGCGGGCCATGGGCTTGCCCATGATGCCCAGGCCGATGAATCCGATGGTCGGTTTGGTGTCCGCCATAGTTCTCCCTCCGTAGCGCAAGCCCGCATCCAAGGCGGGCGACCGTCTATCCTGCGATGGCGCGGGTCTCGGCCTGCGCCAGTTGGTCAAAGGTGATGTGGGACAGTTCGTCCACCATCTGCGCTTCCATCTTCTTCCACACCTGGTGCATGGGGCAGAAGGCGCTGCGCGGGCACTCGTGGGGGTGCAGGGTGCAGCGGGCGATGGCGATAGGCCCCTCCAGCGCCTGGATGGCGTCCAGCATGGTCAGTTGGTGCGGGTCGCGGCCCAGTTCCAGCCCGCCGCCGAGTCCAGGGTAGGCGCGGACCAGGCCCGCCTGGGCCAGTTGCCGCGCGATCTTGCTCAGGAAGGTAACGGGGATACGCTGCTTGACGGCGATCTCCTCGGTGGACGTGCGGCTTCCTTCGGGGAGCATAGACAGTTCCAGCAGCAGGCGAATCCCGTAGTCGGCTCGTCGGCTCAGTTGCATATCCCTCTCCTTTTTCGCGCTAGTTGGACGTGGTTGGGTTGGCTTGGGAAAGCAGGCGCAGGGCGTACCCAAGGCGCCGCAGGACACGGTCGCGGCCCAGGATGGCCAGCGTGCCGAACAGCGGCGGCGAGACGGTCTTGCCCGTAACGGCGACGCGGACGGGGGTGAAGAAGTCGCCAGGCTTCATGCCCAGGGATTCCGCCGCCGCGCGCAGCGACTCCTCCAGGCCCGCCTCGGTGAAGTCGGCGGTCTGCAGGACATCCAGGGCGCGGCGCAGGGCTTCCAGCGTGGCCTCTGGGGTCATCTTCTTGCCGATGAGCAGGCGCGGGTCGTAGCCCTGGGGGTCGGCGAAGAAGAAGTCGGTCATCTCCACCGCGTCGTTGAGGGTCTTGATGCGCTCCTGGATGAGCGGGACGATGCGCTCCAGGGTAGGCAGGTCCACATCGCGGCCGGCCTGGGCCAGGACGGGCTGGATGCGGCAGGCCAGGTCGGCGGCAGGCAGGGCGCGAATGTACACGCCGTTCATCCAGTCCAACTTGTCATAACTGAACGCGGCGGGCGCGGCGTTGACGGCCGGCAGGTCAAATCGGGCGATAATCTGCTCGGGCGTCAGGATTTCGGTCTTGTCGTCGTAGGACCAGCCGACCAGGGCCAGGAAGTTGAACATGGCCTCGGGCAGGTAGCCTGCGGCGCGGAACTCGCGGATGAGGACGGGGAACTCGCGTCCGTCGGGCGTGCGCTTCTTGCGCTTGCTCATCTTGCCCTTGCCGCTGGGGTCCAGGATGACGGGCAGGTGGGCGTAGATGGGCGGCGTCCAACCGAGGGTCTTGTACAGAATCTGATGGCGCGGCGTGGACGGAATCCACTCGTCGGCCCGCATGATGTGGGTGATCTCCATCAGGTGATCGTCCACCACGTTGGCCAGGTGGTAGGTGGGGTAGCCGTCGGACTTCAGGAGCACCATGTCGTCCAGCGTGCGGTTGTCCACGGTGATGGTGCCGCGGATGACGTCGTGGAACGAGGTCTCGCCCTCCAGCGGCGACATGAGGCGGATGACCGGCACGATGCCCTGGGCCTCGTAGTCGGCGATCTGCTTGGCGGTGAGGTAGCGGCAGTGGCGGTCGTAGCCGGGCGGTTCGCCGCGGGCCGCCTGCTCCTGGCGCATGGCCTCCAGGCGCTCGGGCGAGCAGTAGCAGCGGTAGGCCGCGCCCATGCGGACGAGTTCCTCGGCATAGTGCTTGTAGAGGTGCAGGCGCTCGGACTGGAAGTAGGGGCCATAGGGGCCGCCGACCTCCGGGCCTTCGTCCCACAGGATGCCGAGCCAGCGCAGGCTGTCCATGATGTCGGCGAGGGCGTCGGGTTCGTAGCGGGTGCGGTCGGTGTCCTCAATGCGCAGAATGAACGAGCCGCCGTGGTGGCGCGCGAACAGGAAGTTGAACAGGGCGGTGCGAGCGCCGCCGGCGTGCAGGTATCCGGTTGGGCTGGGCGCGAAACGGACGCGCACGGTATTGGATGCCATGAAGTCCTCCGATGCGAGAGTGAGACGGGGTTCCCCAGGGATTCACCGCAGAGAGCGCAGAGACCTGCCAGGATTCCCTCTGTGTTTTCCGCGTGCTCTGCGGTGGGTGCCCCACCTTTTCGGCAAAACCCCGACTATTATACTCCGAAATGCGGGGAAGGGAAAAAGCGAGCGGCATTCCACACCCTCGGCGCCAATGCAAGGAGCCAGGCGAGAACCTGGCTCCTTGCGCCTGCCGGCTGCCCCCCCATAAGCCGCCGGATCGCAGTAAGGGTCTGGTGCCTTCTAGGAATCACTTGCGCCCGCCGCCAGCACTCCAAAGAGGACGCAGACGGCCAGGGTGATGATCGCAATCCAGATGACAATCGCAACAGCCACGATGGCTGCGAAGAGGGCCGCTATCACTCCCGTGGAAGCAATTGTCATCCCGCTTGGGAACGCAGCCAGCCATCCCAACCAGTGAAAAGGCTCTTTCACAGGTCTCGCCATCCCCTTGGATGCCAGCAGCACAACCCCTGCGAGCAACAAACTGAGAACGTTCAGGGCCAACAGGTAGGCCGATATTCGGTGCGAAAGTGAGAGCACGAAGTTCGCCAGGTCCGCCGTGAACCAGATGAAGAACCCGCTCGGCGACACAGGGTACACAGCCTCTACCAGCGACGGCGTGAGCCACAGAAGGGGGATGGCAACGATGTTTGTTGCCAGGGTTAGAACTAGGCTGTGCCTCAACGCTCGCTGGAGAGGCAGCGGCATGGACTCATAGACGCCCATCCTTTGGGCCAGGCGATGCAAAGAAATGTATTCCGCGGCCATCGCAGCGCCTCCTTATTGCCTCGTTCTACGCAGACCAGTCCCAGTGAGTCAGGTAATACCACATCCCGATGGGATGGCCGTCCGTGTGCCAGGTCGCATCAAACTGAACCCCGAACAGCACCGGATCAAGCGCAGCCAGTGCGCCCACACCTGCGCCGGCAGCAGCGACGGCCACTGCGCCCGCCGCGATCCCCCTTGCCGTTGCCGTCAGCACTTTGGCCACAAAGTTCCACCAATTCATGGCCGCCCTTTCAAAGGTGTTCAGGCGCTCGCGTGCTTCAGGATGCGGCGGCGGAATGAGCAGTTCAAGCGGTATCGGCTCACCGGGTTTGACGGAACCCGCCGGTATCTCGCGGGCTATGAAGATGGCATCAAACTCAATTCCCGCCTCTGTGATTTTCTCCAGGTGCGCCCTGACCGGCTTCGGGGCATATAGCCGCTGCCCGTGAAGGCGGAACACAGGGTCATCGCCGACGTGCATCATGGCCCAGTCACAATCACGGCCGTGATAGACGCGCTGACCGGAGAAGACAGGCGCATAGCCCAGAAACAGCAGCGGCAAGTTGCTGCACCGGGCCAACTGTAACGTCTTCTGATGCCGCAGTATCAACGAGTAACTTGGCGGGCACGTAGGGAGCGCCTTAGGCGATCGTTGGATGCCCAAGGTTTCAAGAACAGCCGGCCATCTTTCCTCGGGTACCACGGCCACAGGGGCTTGGAACAATTGGCTGTAGAGGTCGGCTGGGGCCATGTGCTCAACGCTTTCCTTTACCACGTTCGCGGACATTTCGCTTCCTCCTCACGAATATGGCCTTGCGGTATCCCGTCGGACAGACACCCGTCAGGGGGTGCAATTGCTTTGACGGTCTCGCACCCCCTGGCGGTAGCGGCCTCACGTCGCTGGCTTCCGAGGGCGCATCACAGGGAGCGCGCTCCTATCGGTCTCCTCCTGGATCACCGACGGCACAATTCCGGTGTTCAGGATGGTGGCGGCGATGGCGGCTTCCAGCGCGCGATCCTTGCCGTATTGGTCGGTTACAGGCTCCAGTGTCTCCACAGCGGCCTGGCCCTTCAGCGGCGCGTTGATGCGATCCACGATGGCCTCCAACACGGCGTTGGTCGGCTGGATGTCCTGGATGCTGACGCCGAAGCCGGGCGATATGATGACGCCCAGCCCTCGCAGGGCCTGCGCGGCTTCGTGGCTTAGCCTGGCACACAGCGCGTCACGGTACTCGGTGGGAGCGATGTGTCGGTATCGCTGCTGCCCGATGTACGTGATCACTGTGCCGCAGGTGACGGTGCGAACCAGATTCTTCCAGGCTTCATCATTCAGGGTAACCAACTGCGGCCGCTCATGTTCCCGGATGAGCGTCGGATCCAAACGGAAATACAGTTTGACGCGCATGTCCATGGGTACGTTGTCTTTTGTCCGGAAGCCGTTGTAGCGGTCTTCGGTGCTCTTGATGCTGGTGTCAATGATTTCCGCCGGGCGCTCCCAGAACGTGCAGTACAGGACGCGTTGGCCTTCCGTCACGATCCGCTTCACGTAGCCATTGGGATCGCGGAACACCGTGGCGGTGCACTGGGGGGTCATGTAGCCGTGGACGGTGAGCGCCAGCACGCCCAGCACCAACATCGGCAGCCCGATGGCCAGAAGCGTCCAGTCAAAGGCAGCGAAGACGGCGACCAGGAACAGCAGTAAGAGACACACCATACCCTTCAGGGCACACACGGTCGCTCGGAAACTCATTGCCATCACCCCCTTCCCTAGTCCATCGGATGGTGGGCCGCTTTCGGTTGGTGGGGTCGCCGCTTCGCATCGGGGCTGCCACGGCCTGCGGCCCGAATTGCCAGATTGTCAATATACGGTATGCCCTCTTGCCATATTATAGCACAACTTTCCCATTTTGTCAATATGTTGTTGCCAGAGAGGCAAAACTCGCTCGACAGGATAGTGTCAGAGCTGCACAAAGCCTCGGCCTTTGGCAACAGAAATCGGCCCAGGGTATTGACAAAATAGCAAAACCGTGATATAATGGGGTATCTTTTCCCTAGGAGGTCCTATGTGAGCGGTGAGTTCGCAGCCCTTCTGAAACGCAAGCGCAAGGCGGCCGGCCTTTCGCAGTCGGCCCTCGCCAAGGCGGCAGGCATCAGCCCCAGCCACCTCAATCGCATTGAGAAAGGGAATCGCAACCCTCCCCCGTCAGACAAGATTCTGGCTATCGCGAATGCGCTTCGTCTCTCACCGGCAGAAACCGACCAATTGCTTGTCGCTGCGGGGTACGCTCCCCGATACGGCCAATTGCCCTCATCGGCGCCCCGGCCGGACCTATCGCCGGAGGTGCGCGCCCTGATTCAAGAGATCACTACGGCTATCCTGCGCGTTGCGGAGCACCCGAACCTGACCCCTGCCCAGCGCCAGGATGTTGTCCGTGTCCTCAAGACCCTGGACCTGCCCGCGATGATCGCCAGGGTTGGCGCCGCGATCCCGGGCGTGTCCGAGGAACAGCCGCCCAAGGCGCTTTCCTCGCAGGTGGACATGGCCGCGCAGGACGCCGAAACCCTCTTCGCCGCCTGGCAACGCGAGTATATGGAGGCCATCCAGCGCCAGCGTCCGTCGGAGTTGCCGGCCTATCTGGGAGTTCTTTCGCAACTCGGCAGGGCCTAACCCCGCGAGCAGTCGTTTGCGCCGAGTGCATATGTCTGGAAAGGTGAAGTCGTGGATACCCAAATCCAACTCCTTTACGACCCTGGACTGGACGACATCCGCAAAGAGGTATTCTGCCACTGGCTGCTGGATTCCATCGCCTCGCAGAGCCGCTCCGGCCAGGAAGTGCCCCTGGGCCAGATAGAGGCTGACTTCACCGACCGCCTGGGGTTTGAAATCTGGAAGAGCCGCAGGACGCGCATCGCGTTTGAGGAGAGCATTGCCCATGCCCTGAAGGAGAAATGGATAGAAGCCACTCCTGCCGTCCAGTTCAGGGAGAATGCGTATCGTCTGACTGCGCTGGGCGACAAGCGGCTGAAGCGAGTGGAGGAACAACGCAGCCGCCTCCTGGAAGATTGCTACGCGGATTTTGCCCTACTGGTCTACGCGGGCCTGGGCAAGGACGCGGGCGCAGGCGGGATCGCCCGCGACGCCGTCATACCCGTGGTGGAAGAAGCCTATCGCCAGGCCATCGGCTCGGCCGACGGCGACCTGAAGGGACGTTTCACCGAATACTGGCGCAGGGTCTCCCCCAACCTGTCCGTGAGGCTGTTTCTGGCCCCGCTGGCGAAGTCGCTGCGAGAGGACATGCCTCCCGATTGCGCCACCGATGTCCAGACCACCTTCGGGCTGGGAGACACGCGCTCCCCCGAGGCCGCACGGCTGGTTCGGGCGCTGGAGCGGGCGTGCGGGTTCATCCACCGCGGCGGCCTGGAGATGACGCCCCATCTGCAGCACTGGCTCCTCCAGCGCGCCTACGAGCATCTCTTCCGCCGCGTCTGGCCCTACGACCAGGAGTTACAGGAGCGCCTTTCCCGCAACTTGTCCTGCATCTTCGTGTACCCGGACACCAATGTGATCATCGCGGCGCTGGCTCGTTCCGATCCCCTCCACGGGCGCGCACAGCGGATTCTCCGTTTCCTCTTTGAGAACGACATCAACGTGATCTGGACCAAGGACACCGAGGTGGAACTCAAGGGCCACCTGGAACTCGCGCGCCAGTTGGTGGTGTATCTCCAGAGCATGCCCGACCCCGACGTTCATGCCGTGATCCAGGCAGCGAACGTGCCCAGTTTCGTGGCGTCCTACTTCCGCGAGTCGTGGCGCAGTTGGCACCAGTTTGAGCAGGAGATATGGGCGCGCTACCGGAGACTGGCGGACCGTGCCGCTAAGGGGCGCGAGGCGCTGGAATCCCTTGGGAAAGACGCGCGCTTCGCCCAGACGCGGGATGCCTATGCTGCGTGGTTCCTGGATCAATTGCAGATCATGCTCTCGGATCGGTCGGGCAAACTGACGCGCCACATGGCCCTGGTGCGCCACGATGCTATGGCGCTGGCCACCGTGGCCGCCCTCCGCCGCATGTTGCCCAACACCCTGGTCCAGCAGCCGTGCAAGCACGCGCTCAAGACCGAGACCCTCAGCCTGGCGCACCTCTTCTGGTTGGTTACGTTTGACCGCAAACTGTGGGACCTGGATACGCGGTTGGAGGAATTGCGGGATGACCCCCTTCTCGCGGAGGCAGGAACGCCGTTCTGCTTGATGTTTGAGAGCATTTTGCTGTTCCTGGATCCCTATCTCGTCAGCAAGGCCCTGATGGAGAGCCAGCGCAAGCCGCGGCTGGGCCCAGTGATGTCCCTACGGGGGCCCGAAGACATCCGCGAAATCGTGCGCAGTGCGGCAGAGAACATGGCCCAGACGAAACTGGTTACGGCCTTCATCCGGGAGTTCAACTGGGACGAGGTGCGAAAGTACGAACCCTACGAGGTGCATTCGTGATGGACTTTGATTTCTCACGCGCGGTGCGCATCAGTTTGGAATATCGCCAGATTACCGGGCTCAGGGGCCACCCCAGCCCATTCATCAGCGTGTACCGCCATGCCACAGACATGGAGTACTATGCGGCCTACTTCCTGGCGGTGCACGGCCTTACCCACCTGGACTTGCCCCAGTCCGATTCGCTCACGGCTTCTGCGACCATGAACCTGAGTCCCCAGGTCCGCCGCGCCGTCGTCCTGGATTTCACGGCGAAGCAGGAGACTCTGGAGCCGGTGCTGGTGCGCGATACCACCGACCCGCTGGACGCCAAAACGTGCCTACTGGATATGAAGATCGTGAAGGATGGAGAGTTCCTGTGGCTTCTCATCCAGCAGTTGGCGATCCAGGTGGACGACCTGGAAGACGTGTGGAAAGGCATGCCGACGGGCGAGGACTTTTCCGACTGGTTTGTCCTGTTCCGCACCGATTGGGTCTTCCGCTTCAACCGCTATGGCAACAGTTACAACAATCCGGCCCTGGAAGGCTCGGTGGCATTTCTATGCCACCCGTACATGGACTCGGAGGCGCTGGAATGGCTCGCCGACCGCGGGATCACGGCTCTGGGCCACGACCTGCCATCCTTTGAGAACCCGCTGTACTACGCCATCGGAGGGGATGTCCATCCGGTGGTGCGCCAGGCACGGCAGATCGCCATGGAACGCCAACCGCAATTTGAGCGGAAGGTGTTTCAGGGTGTGTGGCTGAGGCCCGGGGAGAGCGAGGCCCAGGGCAATCGTTGTTACCTGAAGAACCTGAACCTGCACCCGTTGGCCGAGGCCATGCAGGGCAAGCGTGTCCTGACAGGGCGGCTTGCGGTTGTGCCGGTGCCCATCCTGCAAGACCGAGGGGGTGTGGCCTGCGAAGTGTTCTTCTCGCCGGACGAGGCGTGAGGAGGCGGGCGATGGGGGAGATTCTGGCGTATATCCTAATTGAAGTGCAGGCGGGAAAGACCAGCAGTGTTCAGAAACACTTGCTGGCACGGAATGAAGTCCTACAATCCCACGTCGTTACAGGCCCCTACGATATTATTGCCCTGGTGAAGTTTGACCAATTTGACGACCTGCCCCGCTTCGTCCTGGAGCACGTGCAGACCTGCGAGGGGGTGCTCCGCTCCACGACGTGTGTCGCCGTCAACGTGCCCTAGCGTTCGCATGCTTGCGCACGGACAACCTGCGCGCTCTCGTCCGCGCGGTTGTCACCCTCACCCTAACCCTCTCCCAGCGGGCGAGGGGACGCCACCCCCGCCCCACCGCCCGACGCTGAAGCATCGGGCTACATGGGCCAATCCCTGCGGGCTGTAGGGGCGTAGCACGCTGTGCCCAGCCCCAGCGGGGCTTCGCCCTTTCAGCGCGGGGGTTCAGCCCCGCGCGGCCCTACACGCGGCGGGGGTTTAGCCCCTGCGCGGCCTCGCGCGCCACCCGCCCCATTTGACGCCCGCCGCGTGTCGCGGATACAATGGGCCAGAACCTTTGCGCGAGTGGAGTCATGCCGACCAACCTTCCCCCAGAGGCCCAAGAGGCCGAAAGACGATATCGCGAGGCGAAAACCACCGAGGAGAAAATCGCCCGCCTGGAGGAGTTCATCGCCCTCATCCCCAAGCACAAGGGCACCGAGCACCTGGTGGGCGACCTGCGGCGGAAGTTGTCCAAACTCCGCACCAGCCCCCAGGGGGCCAAGGTCGTCAGCCGGCGCGACGCCGCCTACCGCATTGAGCGCGAGGGCGCAGGCCAGGTCGCCGTCGTCGGCACCACCAACGTGGGCAAATCGGCCCTCGTCAGGGCGCTCACCAACGCCGAACCCGAGGTGTCTGACGCGCCGTTCACCACCTGGGCGCCCACGCCTGGCATGATGCCCGTGGAGAACGTGCAGATTCAACTCATTGACACGCCGCCGCTGAGCGCCGAATTCGTGGAACCGGCGCTGATGGACCTCCTGCGGCGCGTGGACCTCATCCTCCTGGTGGTGGACGTGCGCACCGATCCGCTCCAGCACCTGGAGGAGGCGGTCGCCCTGCTGGAGCAGAGCCGCATCGTGCCCCTGCACCGCAAGGACCGCTACCCCGAGGACCGCCGCTGGACCTTCAAGCCGTTCCTCGTCCTGGCTAACAAGACGGACTCGGCGGAGTGGGACGAGGTGTACGACATCTTCCGCGAACTGCTGGACGAGGACTGGCCGGTCATGCCCGTGTCGGCGGAGACGGGGCGCAACCTGGAGCGGCTGAAGCACGAGGTCTTCCAGAGACTGGGCGTCATCCGCATCTACGCCAAGCCGCCGGGGAAAGACCCCGACTTCAGCGCGCCGTTCGTCATCAAAAAGGGCAGCACGGTGGAAGACTTCGCCGCCGCCGTGCACCAGGACTTCCTGCGCGACCTGAAGGCGGCCCGCGTGTGGGGCAGCGCCCAGTTTGACGGCCAGATGGTCCCCCGCGACTACATCCTGCAGGATGGCGACGTGGTAGAATTGCGGGTCTAGCGCCCGCGCAGGAGGTGAGCCATGCCGAGACGACATGTGCTGGCGGCGATGATCATCGTCGCAGCCGTGATGCTGGGCGCGTGCGGCCGCGCGACAACTCCGACCCCGCCGCCCACGCCTTCGCCCGCCGCGTCCCCTACCCCCGCCCTCACCGCCACGCCTGACCCCAACCGTCCCGACGCCGTGGAGATCGCCCTCGCGGCCATCCTGGCCCGCCATCGCGTCGGGTGGGACCAGGTGCGGGTGCTCAGTTGGGAGGCGGTGGACTGGCCCGACGGTTGCCTGGGCATCCGCATGGAGGGGATGTGCACCGAGGCCATCGTGCCGGGCTACCGCCTGGTGCTGGAAATCGGCGGCGAGGTGTACGAGTACCGCACGGATCGGGCGGGCGGACGGGTGCTCATGGCCGCCGGGCCGCTCCACGGCGTGGACGAGCCGGCGCTGGCGATGGAGGTGCGCGATGAGGGCGGCTGCCGCCTGTTCCTGGTGGCGGCGGACGGGCGGGTGGCCTACGGCCCGTGCGGTGCGCCGCTGACGCCCCTGCGCCTGGTGCACGAGATGGGCCGTCCGGAGCAACTGACCGACCTGCTGGCCCGCTTCGCGCCGTTTGAGGCGCAGGCTGCCGATGCCAAATTGGTGCTGGTGGGCCAGGGTGCGGAGCAGCCGTCGCTGGCGTGGCAGCGCGCGATGATGGCCTGGGCGCGGGTGGCGATGCAAGAGGTGGAGTACGGGCGCGGCGGGGCGTCGTGGGACCTCGCCGTGCGGTGGCAGCAGGCCATCCCCGACCGCGCGGGCTATTGCCGCTTCCTGCAGGTGGACGCGTGCGGCTACGCCTTCGCCAGCACGGCCCGGTGCGACGGCGGCGACGCGGCAGAGGCCGGGCGCGGCTGGCTCACCACGGCGGAGTTGGAGCGGCTGGACGGCTGGCTGTACGCCCTGGGGACCGCCGAGACGGACGCCCTGGTATTCTCGGGGCGCGGCGCAGCGCCGATGACGGACGCCGACCGCGCGGCGGTGGAGGCGTGGGCCGCGGCTGTGTACGAGCGCCTGTCGGTGGCGCGGAGGTAGGTGCGGACCCGGGTGTCTGGCCTGCGGGGTGCCGTCCCATCTCCCACCGGGAGAGGGCCAGGGTGAGGGTGGCGCACTGCGCGGGGCTAAACCCCCGCGCTGAACGGGCCAAGCCCCGTTGGGGCCCCCAGCCCGCAGGGCTTTGCCCCTTCAGCCCGATGCTTCAGCATCGGGCGGGCCCGCATGGTGCGTCCCCTCGCCCGCTGGGGCTGGGCACAGCGTGCTGTGCCCCTACAGCCCGCAGGGCTTGGCCCCTTCAGCCCGACGGCTTCAGCCTCGGGCGGCGTGTCGCCGCACGTCCCCTCTCCCACTGGGAGAGGGCTAGGGTGAGGGTGGTGCCGCGCGGGGCTAACCCCCCGCCGCGTGTAGGGGCATAGCCTGCTATGCCCCCCAGCCCGCAGGGCTTTGCCCCTTCAGCCCGATGCTTTAGCATCGGGCGGCGTGTCGCCGCACGTCCCCTCTCCCCCTGGGAGAGGGCCAGGGTGAGGGCCTAGATGATCCCCATCTCCTTCCCGACCTTCGCAAAGATGTCCAGTACGCGGTCCATCTGCTCGTCGGTGTGGGTGGCCATGTAACTCGTGCGCAGCAGCGCCATGCCGGGCGGCACCGCCGGCGAAATGACCGGGTTGGTGTACACCCCCGCGGCGAACAGCGCCTTCCACGTCATGAACGTCTTGGTGTCGTCGCCGATGATGATGGGGATAATGGGCGTCTGGGTCTCGCCCACGCTGAACCCCAGCGCCTTGTACCCCTTGCGCATCTTGTCGGCGATGGCCAGCAGCCGCTCGCGGCGCTCCGGCTCACTCTGCATGATCTCCAGGGCCGCCAGGGCCGCCGCCGCGTTGGCCGCGGGGATGCTCGCGCTGAAGATGAGCGACCGCGCCGTGTGCTTGATGTAGTCAATCACCTTCGCCTTGCCCGCGATGAACCCGCCTAGCGACGCGAACGACTTGCTGAACGTCCCCATCACCAGGTCGGCGTCGTCGTCCATGCCGAAATGGGCCGCCGTCCCGCGCCCCTCGCCCAGCACGCCGATGGAGTGCGCGTCGTCCACCATCAGGCCCGCGCCGTACTTCTTGCAGATGGGGACAATCTCCGGCAGCGGCGCGATGTCCCCGCCCATGCTGAAGACGCCGTCCACGACCACCAGTTTGCCCGCGTCCTCGGGCAGCGCCGCCAGGACGCGCTCCAGGTCGGCCACGTCGTTGTGGCGGAACCGCTTCATCTCGCCGAAAGCCAGCCGACAGCCGTCCACGATGCTGGCGTGATCGTCGCGGTCGGTGATGACGAAATCGCCGCGCCCCACCAGCGACGAAATCGTGCCCACGTTGGTCTGGTAGCCGGTGCTGAAAACCAGCGCGGCTTCCTTGCGCATGAACACCGCCAGCCGCCGCTCCAGTTCCTCGTGCAGTTCCAGCGTGCCGTTGAGGAACCGCGACCCCGTGCACGATGTCCCGTAGCGCCGGATGGCGTCCAGCGCGGCCTCGCGCACCTTGGGGTGCGTCGTCAGGCCCAGGTAGTTGTTGGAGCCGATCATGATGAGGCGGTGGCCGTTGATGACCACCTCCGTCCCTTCGGTGTCCTGCAGCGGAATGAAGTACGGATAATACCCCGCCTTTCGGGCGTCTGCTGCTTGCGTAAACTGCTCACACTTTGCGAAGATGTCCATTCCCCTCCCCCGGAATTCAGAATGACTGGTACTTGACCACAGAGAAGATTGACCGTTGCCATTGCGAGCAAAGCGAAGCGATCTCCCACTCCGGGATTGCTTCGGGCGCTGCGCGCCCTCGCAATGACGTACGATCAAGAATCAATGTGGTGAAGCACAGCGGAGTTGCGTCCGCTTATCCCCGAAAACCCGCCCGCGCCCCATCGGTTACGGCCAATGCGCCGCCTACACTACCGGCCAGCGCGGGCTGACCTGCACGCCCGCCCGTTCGTACAGCGCCTCGGCCCGCGCCCGCGCCGTCCGCATCACCCGCTCCTCGTCCAGCGTCAGCACGCGCCCGTCGCGCACGACCGGCTTGCCGTCCACCACCACCAACCGCACGTCGGCGCCGGTGGCGCAATGCACGACTGTGGACACGGGATTGGGCGACGGCGTCAGGTGCGGCTTGTTCATGTCCAGCACCACGAAGTCGGCCTTCTTGCCCACTTCCAGCGAGCCGATTTCGTCCTCCCAGCCCAGCGCCCTGGCCCCGTTGATGGTGGCCATCTCCAGCGCCGTCTCGGCGGGCACGGTCTGCGGATCCAGCAGCCGCGCCTTCTGGAGATAGCACACCCAGCGCAGGTCGCGGAGCAGGTCGTAGGTGTTGTTGCTCGGGCCGCCGTCGCACCCCACGGACACGTTCACGCCCGCCGCCACCATCTCGGCGATGCGGGCGAACCCCGACGCCAGTTTGGAGTTGGACGCGGGATTGTGCGTTACGTGCGTGCCCGTCGCGGCCAGCAGGCGGATTTCGTCGTCGTCCACCCAGATCACATGGGCCAGGACACGGCGCGGCCCCAGCAGGCCCACGTCTTGGGCGAACTCTACCGGCCTGCGCCCGTAGGTGCCCAGCAGGAACTCGCGGTCGGCGCGCACCTCGGCCAGGTGCACCGTGATGCCCATCCCGCGCTCGTCGGCCAGGCGCGCGATCTCGCGGTACAGTTCGGGGCTGACGCCGCCGGGTGTCCGCGG
>JARYMK010000042.1 GCA_029907165.1 Anaerolineae bacterium | reverse complement strand
TACAGTGCGACGAGCGCGGGCGTGTACAAGGTGGTGGTAACGGACAACAACGGGTGCGAGGACACGTCCAACGAGGTAACGGTGGTGTCTGTGCCGGATCCCAAGGCGAGCCTGTCCAAGCGATATGACCACTGCCTGGGCCAGGTAACCTTCACGGCCTCTGCATCCAGCGGCGAGTCGCCCTACACCTTCGCCTGGGATGTTGATGGAGATGGCTTTGACGACGGAACCGGGCCGACCAAGACCATCACGGGATATGGCCTGAGCGGCACCATCCGCGTCCAGGTCACGGACAACAACGGCTGCACAGACATCGCATCGGACACCTATGCGATCAACCAGAAACTCGCGGTTGAGGCCTCGCTTGGCTCCCTGAACCAGTGCACAGGGTACGCGTGCTTCAGCGCTGCTGGGAGTGGAGGCGACGGGTCCTACACCTACGCATGGGATCTGGACAACGACGGTGAGTTTGATGATGCGACCGGGGCTACTGCGTGCCTGATGTACCCGGACGGGACGTTCACGGCCCGCGTTCGGGTAACCGACGGCAACGGGTGCACGGCCACGGATGATGTGCAGATCGTGGTGGATGTGCCTGCGCCTCAGGTGAGCATCACCAAGACCGTGGACCAGGCTATCGTCTACGAAGGCACGACGGTGAAGTACACGTACTCCATCCAGAACCCGGGCACCTGCCCGCTCCTTAACATCACGTTGAGTGATGACAAGGTCGGTGCGGTCAACGCGGGTATCCTCACTGGCCTGACGGATCAGGATGGAGACGGCGCGGCCGACGACCTGGCGGCAGGCGCTTCGGCAAGCGGCTCGGTATTCCACCTGATCACGGTCAATACCCACAACTGGGCTACCGTTACGGGCAAGAACTCCCGCGGCGAGACCGCCAGCGACACCGACGACGCCGATGTCAAGGTCATCCATCCGTGCATCAGCCTTGAGAAGGACGGGCCTGCCATGGCGCATGAGGGCGACCTCATCACCTACACGTTCGTCCTCAAGAACTGCAGCACGGATGCTTGGCTGTACGGCGTTACGGTTACCGATCCAATGCTCGGCGGCGTGATCTGGGGACCGGCGGACCTCGCGCCTGGCCAGGAGGAGCACTTCTCGGTCAACTACACCATTCCGCAGCCGTCCACGGATCCGGTGGTCAACGAGGCCAGGGCAACCGGCAAGGATGTCCTGAACGGCGAGTGGATGGACGGGGACAAGCACTATGTGGACATCCTGCACCCGTGCATAGACATCACCAAGAGCGGGGTCTATCAGGCCCATGAAGGCGACACGATCACGTACGCGTTCGCGTTGACCAACTGCAGCGTGGACACGCCGCTGCATGGCGTAACCGTTACAGACCCGCTGTTCGGCGGCGTCATCTGGGGACCTGGGACTCTTGCCGCGGGTGCGACGGTGAACTTCACGGTGGACTACAAGGTCCCGAACGGCGCGCCTGACCCGCTGAGCAATACGGCTGCGGCAGTGGGCAAGGATGCGCTGAACCTGGAGGTTCGCGACGAGGCCACTCACCATGTGGACATCCTGCACCCGTGCATTGACCTGGTGAAGGACGGCCCGGCCAAGGCCTACGAGGGCGAGAAGATCACCTACAACTTCACGCTCACCAACTGCAGCGAGGACACGGACCTGCACAACGTAACGGTAACCGATCCGCTGCTCGGTGGCGTGATCTGGGGTCCTGGCTATCTGGAGGCCAAGAAGTCGGTGTCGTTCTCTGTGGACTACGTAATCCCGGTGGGCGCACCCAATCCTCTCGTCAATACGGCGGTGGCAACCGGGTACGACCCGCTGGATGTAGTCGTCTCGGATCCGGCCCCTGCCGTAACCACGTTCATCCTGCGGCCGTTCGGGTTCAAGTTCTGGGACCAGGACTGGGACGGCACGCGGCAGCCCAAGGAGCCTCTCATGGGCCGCTGGGAGGTCCGCCTGATTCAGGCGTCAACCGGCGTGGAGTACGTTGCGTGGACGAATTCCAGCCCGACGAGCGCATTCTACGGTTACTGGTTCCCGCCGAAGGACATGCCCGCAGGTCTGTACTACGTCTATGAAAGCGGCAAGCCCGGCTGGGTCCAGACCCACCCGAGCGTCAACAAGGGTGTGTACCACATCAACTACCACGAGGACGGCACGTTTGAACTGCTGAGCACGCTGCCGCGACCGTACTACGGCCTGAGTTTCGGCAATACTCAGAAAGAAGTGCCCGGCGGTGGCGACTGCCCGTGCTACGACTTCGTCGTGTTCCAGTCCAACCGTAACGGCAACTGGGATCTGTACCGGGTGAGCGCCTTTGGCGGTGAAGTGGTGAGGCTGACCGATAATCCGGCTGTGGACACCGCTCCCACCTTCAACCGGGCGCTGACTCCGGGCGATGTGCGGATCGCCTTCCAGTCCAACCGCAGCGGCAAGTGGGACATCTACACCGTTGACCTGAATGGCGGCAATCTCATGCGCCTGACCGCGGGCGGTCAGTTCAACCCTGGCTTCAACAACACAGACCCCGTATGGGCGCCGCTCTGCGACATCCTGAAACTGGCCTTCGTGTCGGACCGCGACGGGAACGAAGAAATCTACCTGATGAACGCCGATGGCAAGGGCCAGCAGCGGTTGACGAATTCGCCGGCGGCGGACACGGATCCGGACTGGTCGCCCGAGGGAGACGCGATCGTGTTCCAGTCCATGCGGAACGGCAACTGGGACATCTATCGGGTGGACATCACCGGCAGGAACCTGGTGCGACTGACGAAGGATCCGGCGGATGAGGTGGATCCGGTGTGGTCGCCGGACGGGCGGTGGATCGCGTTCCGCTCCAACCGGGAGGGTTCGTGGAACATCTACGTCATCCCGGCGGAGGGCGGCGCGGCGGTCCGCATCAGCGCGGCGGGCAACAATGGGCAGGCTGTCTGGTCGCCCACCAGCGAGAGACTGGCCTACCAGTCTGACCGCGACGGGAACTGGGAGATCTACGTGGGCGACATCACGACGGGCGAGGAGATCCGCGTCACGAATGATGACGCCAAGAGCGAGTGGCCCACGTGGTCGTGTGGTGCCGACTCTGTGGTGTACGCGACGGATGCGGACGGGAACTGGGAACTGTACCACGTGCAGGTCGTGGACGGCATGATGCTGGCTCGCCTGACGGATGACCCCGCCACGGACGTGTACCCGGTGTGGCTCCCGATGGAGGAGGACGGCAGCCTGGCAGGCCTGGACATCCCGATGCCGACACCGGTTCCCACCGCGACGCCGGTGCCCGCTCCGACGGCAACGCCGACGGCGCGGCCCACCAACACGCCTGTGCCGACGGCGACGCCGATTCCGTTGCACACCCCGGCGCCTCGGCCAGACCCGGGCGAACGCTACTGGATTCGCCTGCCGCTGATAGTCGTGCGGTAGCACTCGGCTAGCGGCAAAACTGGACGTGGGAGAGCGAGAAGCCTCGCTCTCCCACGTTTGTGTTTGTGTGGGCGGCCTACCCTCACCCTAGCCCTCTCCCGGCGGGCGAGGGGACGCGCGGGCCCGCCCTGCGCCGCCCGGCCCGATGCTAAAGCATCGGGCTGAATGGGCCAAGCCCTGCGGGCTGGCGGGGGTTCAGCCCCGCGCTGCGCCCCGCGCGGTGCCGCCCGCCCATTTCGCGCCTTTCGTGCCCTTTCGCGGCTTTCGTGATCCGAACGCCCCAGCCCCAGCGGGGCTTCGCCCTTTCAGCGCGGGGGTTCAGCCCCGCGCTGCGCCCCGCCTTTCGCGCCTTTCGTGCCCTTTCGCGGCTTTCGTGTTCCAACCGCTGCCTGTCATTGCGCGCGAAGCGAGGCAATCTCGCGCCCTGAGATTGCTTCGTCGCTGCGCTCCTCGCAATGACAGTTTGGCGGCATTGCATCGCGCCCCCGCGCCTCGCAATGATATTCCGGCACGAACCACCAGGGGCGCAAACCCAGGTGTAAATTTGCGGCTGGGGCGGCCAGGGGTGAGGTTGCTCTTCCGGGCCGGCCCGTTGCGTGCATCGGGTGTTGCTTGTCCTACTTTGGCAACTCTATCCGCAACTCCGCCGCGTTGAGCACGCGCAGCGTAACCGACTCCGTGCCGGGTGGCAGCGATTCGGCGTTGATCTCCAGGCGGTAGAAGTGCCGCACAAAGCCGAAGATGTTCTGGAACAGCGACACCAGATCGCTGAACCGGGCGGTGCTGCTGTATGGGCAGCGATAGGCAGCAATCTGGAGAGGCTCTTCCCTCAGTGACTCGCTCTGAACTCCAACCGTGCAGATTCCGAGGTTCTCGGCCTGCGCCATCTGAGCGATGCGCTGTGCCCTTTCACGATCGTCGCCTTTGAGGACCACGCTGGCATTGTCCGCGCCATCCGTCATCACGATAAGGTAGCGCTCGCTCAAAGAGCACGTGCGCGCCAACTCAATCCCTTTCAGGATGCCGTCCCACAGCGCTGTCAGTTGTCCCTCGCCGTTCACGAGCCTGTCGTTCAGGGGAGCGTCGGATGGAGGCTGCTTGACCTCAACCCGGTTCGGCTCTGCGAACAGAACCAGGCCCAGTTGGTCGCCCGGCTTGCGCCTTTCGTTGAGGCCACGGATGGCCGCGCGGATTCGCTCCAGCCCGGGGATAATGGAGCCTGAATTGTCCACGACCACGATCACGCAGACGGGGTCATCTGCGTCGCGCTCCTCTACCTGGAAGGGAATCTGTTGTTTCTCTGCCCAGACCTGGAAATCTCCGGTGCGGAGCTTGGTGCGGTCTGAGCCGGATTCCAGCACCCTGAACTCGGCGCTCACCTTCTGGCCGTCGGTCCTGGCGCTCATCAACTCCACGCGGATGTCGGCCGTCGCCGCGGGGACCAGCGTAACCTGGGAGGTTGGCCGACGTGTGGGCGTGGGGCTCGGCGTTCGGATGACGGGGGTGTTCGTGGGCGTGGGGGTGGGCCTGGGGGCGGGCGTCGGCGCCAGGCTCGCGCGCAGTGCGGGCCCCCACTGCGTAACGGCCAGGAAGGCGATGAGTCCGACAGCCGCGACCACCAGCAGCAACGCCACGTACTGGAACCAACTTGCGAAGCGGGCGAAGCGAAGCCGCCGTCTTATGGCCCGGTCGTCGGGTCTGAGTTCCAGCGCGTTCTGCAGGTGCTCGGCAGCCTTCCGGAAGCGCAGGGAGCGGAACGCCTGGCGTGCCCGGCCCAGTTCTGCCGCAAGGCGTGCCCGCTGGCCGGCCTTCTCGCGCAAACTCTCCAGATCATCCTTGTGTGCCATTATGTCCTCACTTCGCGGGAGAGACGTGTCCAGGGTGGAGGGCTCCCGTATGGTGCACATTATATGGTTCAGGTTGCATATCGTCAAGGCAGGTTCAAGGGGAAAAAGCAGCAGAGCAGGCACAGGCTGGCCGCCGCCACCACCCGATAAGGCCGGGCTTTCAGAAAACTCTAACCAAATTCAAACCGAAACCTATTCCAAACCTGCACATTTTCCAGTATAATGAAATTGTGTTATTTGTCTGGTGCCGCTGCTCGCGTCGCGGGCGCGGAACCGGAATCGGCGACGAAGGGAGGTGAGAACATGTCGCGCATACGCCGGCAGACCGGACAAGGATTGGTTGAGTACGCTTTGATTTTGATCTTCGTCGCCATCGTAGTTATCGCCGCGCTCATGGCACTTGGGCCATTTGTGGGTAATTTGTTCAGCCAGGTGATTGCCGGCTTGTAGCGCCAGCGCCGCGCGGTGATGCGCCTGGGAGCCAGGCGCACGTGTGTATTGCCGCTGATTCCCCCTACTCGGCGGGCCTTTTGGCACGTCGCGCTGTTGGGCCTGTATGCAGGCTGTTATCCCAGGAATGGTGGCGGACCGCATTTTCTAACCAAATTCAAACCAAAAACCCTTGAATTCCGGTGTATAATGTGTTCAGTTATATGGCCCATAGACGCTGCGGCACGATACTGTAGAGAAAGGAGGTGAGAGCCATGTTCTACCTACCGCGGGAAAAAGGGCAGGGATTGGTTGAGTACGCTTTGATTCTTGTGCTGGTCGCTGTCGTGGTCATCACTGTTCTGTTGCTGCTCGGGCCGGCAGTTGGAAACGTCTTCAGCAACATCATCGTGGCCCTGTAGTCGGGCGTTACACCCAAACGGACGTTTCGGTTCGGCTTAGGTGCATCCTAGCGGTTGCCAGCACGACGACCGTAATGCTCGGTCGTGGGGCATGCCACCCATACCACCCCCGATGGAGCATCGCCCGGGCCACCGGCTCCGGCGGGCAGGGGCCCTTGGGTCATCGGTTGCCGCAGGTGGCTCTGGAGTTCGGTGAGATCAAGGTGTTGTGTGCGATAGGTTTCACCATCGCAGGACTGTTGTTCTGGGCGCGGTAGTCTTTGGGCGAGGGGTGCACAATCTATGATCAGAACGAGTTCCAGGCGGCGAGGCCGAGGCCAAAGCCTCGTTGAAGTCGCATTGCTTCTCCCCGTCCTCATCGTCCTCTTGGCCGCAGTCATTGACCTTGGCCGCGTGCTTGATGCTTCCATTGTGCTGTCCAATGCGGCGCGCGTTGGTGCGCGCTTCGGTTCCATCCACCCGACCTGGTATGATTCCATCCGGGTTCGTGTGGTGGACTTTGCCAACAATTCGGGCATGGCCTTCACAGGCGTGGTCCTGGATGGGAGCAACGTGGAAGTCAGTTCGTCCGCCGTTCCGGGCCAGCCGATTGTTGTGACCATTACATATGATCTGCCATTGTACTTCGGCCGCATGGTCGGTTTGAACACAATTCGTATCGTGCGGCGGGCCGAGATGATGATCATGAGCAGCCAGTAGGAATGCGTGGCAACGGGGGCATTCGCATGGATACGCGATCCGTTCGTAAGGGAAGAGGCTTCCAGGGCCACAAAGGGCAGGCGCTGGTTGAATATGCGCTTGTCCTTATGATTGTGCTTCTCGTGTCGCTAGGCACGATAGATTTCGCGCGGCTGTTCTTCACCTGGAGCAGCATGGCCAATGCGGCGCGCGAGGGCGCTCGCTTCGGCACCGTGCACCCGATGTGGTGGACGGCAGCCGACCACACGCCAAACATTGAGAGCCGCACGCGTGCCATGCTGTTCACCCTGGGGACAAACACGCCGGTAGTGGAGATTCATTGCTTCCATGCCCACGGGCAGGAGTACGGCGACAGCCGGGCCTACTGCACCCGGGGCAACCAGATTCACGTGATTGTGCGCACCCGTTTCCAGACCTGGACGCCGATCATTCCAGCACTCAATCTGTCGGCCACTGCGACCATGGTGATTGAGTGAACTGCGTGTCCATGCAGGTGCGAAGTGAGGTGGGGGATATGAAGACAATCGGGGTTCGCAGGCAGCAGGGGCAGTCACTGGTAATCGTCGCCGTTGCCATGACGGTGCTCCTCATCTTCTCGGCGTTTGCGATTGACCTGGCCTTCTGGTATGTCCAGCGGCGCCAGATGCAGAACGCCGCCGACGCTGGCGCGCTGGCAGGAGCGCGGGCACTGGCCATGTATCAGGTAGATGACTCGGAAGTGCTCACCGACGGCCAGCTGTACAGCCTTATCCTGGACTGGGCGCGGCGCAACGGCGCTCAGACCGTCCAGGCGCTCTACGTCGCCGAGAACGGGTCCAAGCGCGCGATCAGCGCGGGCAGCAGCGCTCCGGCGCCCAAGAACTACAGCGCGGCGACGGGCGTCCGCGTCGTCGCCACGGTCAACGCCCCGACGTTCTTTGCCAGCGTTCTGGGCCTGGAGCAGATGGCCGCGTCGGCGGAGGCGGAGGCCGCCTACAGTTCCGCGTGGACTGCCTCGGGCCTGGTCCCCTTGGCCTTCAGGTGGCACTCCGACGAGGTGTTCGCCCCGGGCACGCCATACACATTGTTCGCAGGCAACGACAAGAAGGCCCCCGCAGAGTGGGGTTGGCTGGGGCTTGACTGCCCGTTGCCACTAACCCAGTGCTCTCCCGACAGCAATGAACTGTCCGAGTGGATGCGCAACGGGTACCCCGGCGAGGTCCGCCGAAACACGTCGTACATGGGGGACCCGGGCATAAAAGCCGCCGTGTTGAAGGAAGCCTATGTGGGGAAGTATATTATCATCCCCTTGTTTGACCAGGTCTTCCAGTTCACGAACAGAGACCTTGACGCGAACGGCAACCCGCGCTGCCTTGTGGATGCCTGGGGTCACCCCGTCCCCGGCCAGTACGAGGGCTGGACCGATGCCGGGGGCTACGGCCAGTGGGATCCCACCAGTTACTGCGCGACGGAGTGCAACAAGCAGTACCTCGGCATCTGGTGCGCCCACACAGATAACACCACCATCGTCAACTCCTACTACTACCACGTCATTGAGTTCGCGGCGTTCTACGTAACGGCCGTAACCCAGGGCGGGCACCGTCTTGAAGGATACTTTGACGGCTTCGTGGTCGAGGGTACCGGAACGCATCCCAGCCAGTGGGACAAGGGCGTTGTGGTGATCAATCTCACGGAGTGAGACCTGGGCACAGCACTACTACAGGTGGTTCCTGCTCTTCTGTTGAGGGTTGACATCTGGGCTCAGCCCCCCGAGCCCGTTCGCTTGTCTTCCTGCAGGTGGTGAATGCGCATAGTCTTATCCGGCAAGTGCGCCTATAATATACATTGATTCCAGAACAAAGGGGCAGCCAGCATGTCGCAAACCGAGCCTACGCAGTTTGAGAAGAAGCGCATCCGCGTGCTGATTGTGGACGACCGTCCCGAGACCCGGGAGAGCCTTCGGAAGATGCTGGAGTTTGAGAGCGATATGGAGGTCGTCGGCGAAGCGGCCACCGGCGAGGCGGCGATTGAGCAGACCGGTCTGCTGGGGCCGGACATCGTCCTGATGGACTTGAACATGCCGGGCATGGACGGGATGGCCGCCACGGAGATCATCACGAAGCAGTACCCGTTCGCCCATGTCATCATGATGTCGGTGGAGGGCGGGGGCGAGTCGGTGCGGCGCTCTATGCTGTCCGGCGCGCGCGATTTCCTGGTGAAACCCTTCACTTCGGATGAACTCGCTTCCAGCATTCGCCGCGTGTACGAACTGGAGGCGGGGCGGCGTGTGCCGTTTGAGGCGGTTGTTACGCCGATCAAACCTGCGGAGCCCGCGCCCGTCGCCGCGAGGAAGCGCGGCAAACTCATCACGGTTTTCAGCCCCAAGGGCGGCACGGGAAGCAGCACCATTGCCGTCAACCTGGCGGTGGCGCTCCAGCGACCCGGGCGCCGCACCGTGGTCCTGGTGGATGGCAACCTGCAGTTCGGGGATGTCGCGGCGCTGCTGAACCTGAGACCCCTGCGGAGCAGCGGCGACCTGGTGCCTCTGGTTTCTGCGGGGCTGGACGCCCACGTGGTCAATGCCGTGCTCACGCCCCATGCGTCCGGCATCAAGGTGCTGCTGGCACCCGACAACCTGGAGGCCGCGGACCTCGTAACCGCCCAGCACATGGGAGCGATCCTCGGGCAGTTGCAAGAGATGTTTGATTACGTCATCGTGGATACCAAGGGGTTCCTGTACGACCTCATCCTGAGGATTCTGGATATGTCGGACCGTGTGCTTCTGGTCGCGACACCGGACATCCCTGCGCTCAAGAGCGTGCGCCAGTTCCTGACCTTCGCGGAGTCGCTGGGGGGCCACGCCGACCGATACGCGCTCATCATCAACGAGGCGGACCGTCCTGGCGCGGTGGAGATTCACGACATTGAAGCGAGCCTGAAGAAGAAGGTGGACAAACACCTGCCGGAGGACCGCCTGACCGTCATTCAGGCATCCAGCGAGGGCATCCCGCTGGTCTCATCCAGTCCCAAAAGCCCACTCGCCCAGGCCATTGTGGAACTGGCGATGTGGTTGATGAACGA
Source organism: Anaerolineae bacterium (assembly GCA_029907165.1). Classification (GTDB taxonomy): domain Bacteria; phylum Chloroflexota; class Anaerolineae; order DTLA01; family DTLA01; genus DTLA01. The sequence continues at coordinate 11,004 of JARYMK010000042.1, read as the reverse complement.
ACTTGAGGTGCGCGGCCGGGAGGGGGAGTCGGCGGAGGCCGCGCCTTCGCGACGCCGCTGGCCGCTTTTCGGAAAAAAGCGCCGAAATCCAGAGCCTGAGGCCTAGGAGGGGGGTAGCCATGGCTCTTCTCAGACGCCCGGAACCAACCATACAGCCCGTGCAGCAAGAAGACTCGTCCGTATCCCTGATACCCGGCAAGAGGGTGCTCGCTCCGCCGAAGATTGACACCGTCTTCCGAGACTTGCTGCAAACCGTCCAGTCCCGTCTCCTCTCGGAAGTGGGGAACGGCCTGGACAGGATGAAGCCCGAGGAGATTCGCCGTCAGATTGAGAACCTGTTCAACCAGACGGTTACGCAGAAGTCGCTGGCCCTGACGGCTACTCAGCGGCAGAAGTACCTGGACATGCTCATCGCCGAGATCACGGGATACGGCCCCATAGAGCCGCTTCTGGCGGACCCGACCATCACCGAAATCATGATCAACGGGACGGATTTCGTCTTCATTGAGCGCAACGGGCGAATTGAGATGACGGACATCCGCTTTGACGATGACGACCACATCATGCGCATCATAGACCGCATCGTTGCGCCCATCGGGCGGCACATTGACGAGTCTTCGCCCATGGTGGACGCGCGTCTGCCCGACGGCTCCCGCGTGAACGCCATCATCCCGCCGTTGGTGTTGAACGGCCCGGTGGTTACCATCCGAAAGTTCGCCAAGATTCCCATCACCGCCGAAAACCTGCTGGAGTTCGGCACCATCACCCGCGAGGCGTTGGAGTTCCTCAAGGCGTGCGTGCGCGGCCGCATGAACATCCTCATCTCCGGCGGCACCGGCTCGGGCAAGACGACCACCCTGAACATCCTGTCGGGGTACATCCCCAACGACGAGCGCATCATCACCATTGAGGACGCGGCGGAACTCCAGTTGCGACAGCGCCACGTCATCACGATGGAGGCCCGCAAGGCCAACATTGAGGGCAGGGGCGAGGTTACCATTCGCCAACTGGTGGTCAACAGCCTGCGCATGCGCCCCGACCGCATCATCGTGGGCGAGGTGCGCGCCGGCGAGGCCCTGGACATGCTCCAGGCCATGAACACCGGCCACGACGGTTCCATGACCACCCTTCACGCCAACAGCCCCCGCGACGCCCTGGCCCGCCTGGAGACCATGGTGCTCATGGCGGGCATGGACATCCCGCACCGCGCCATCCGCGAGCAAATCGCTTCCGCCATCAACCTGGTCGTGCACCAGGAACGTATGCTGGACGGTGTCCGGCGCATCGTTAGCATCAGCGAGATTACCGGCCTAGAGGGGCAGGTCATCGTGATGCAGGACATCTTCCGCTTCCAGCAGTCGGGCGTGGAGAAGGGCAGGGTGATCGGACGGCTCCAGCCGACCGGCCTCCGCCCCAAGTTCATGGAGCGGTTGGAGGCCAAGGGCATCCACGTGGAGCCCGGGACATTCGGACCCATGACCCGAACCTTCTGACGCGCGGCCGGGTTTGGAATAGGACTTGACCACTTGTCATGGCGAGCGAAGCGAAGCAGCCTAGCGGCTCATGTGCGACGCACCTCCAAGGTGCGTCGCACATACCTTGTCACGTCATTGCGAGCGAAGCGAAGCAATCTCGCGCCCTGAGATTGCTTCGTCGCTGCGCTCCTCGCAATGACAGTCTACCGGGATTGCTTCGGGCACTCCGTGCCCTCGCAATGATATACGATCACGAATCAATGTGCTCAAGTAATAGTTTGAATTTGGTTAGAAATCGCAAAAACATATTGACAATGGATAAAAAATCCAGTACACTATAGCATGGGGATTGGCTGTATCGCGTCCTGCAGCCGTGTCGGGCAGCGCGTCGTTGCGGGCGCGCCTTCGGATACGCCCGGCGCGGCCAACAGCAGGCCATTCCCCAAGCGTACAATAGCCGTTGCCATCATTCCGGCGCCCACATCGTAGCCCACATCGCACCCCTGCCGACCCAACGCCGCATCGCGCAACGGACGTTCGGGACGCTTCAACCGAATTCTGCGAAAGGAGGTAGGAGCGCGCGGGCAGACCACGATTCCAACAGCCATCTGCGAGGCCCCCGGGGCCCCTGGCCAACCCCGGGCTCTTGGGCCAGCATCACGGTCAGAAGCGGAGAATCCTCCAAGACACGGGAGCGCGCGGCTCGCGGCGCGGATTGCGCGAGCGGATTGAGAGCAAATTCACCTAGCGAAGCGAATCCTCAAGGAGGATTGGACATGAAGAAGTGGATTGTTTTGGCGCTGGCGCTCGCGGTGGCGCTCGGCGGAACGGCATTGGCCTGGACCTCTATGGAGACGTACGACCCCTGGCAGGCCGGAAACGCAGAATTTGAGTGCAGCCAGATTGCGGGCGGCCCTTACCAGTATGCCTTCAAGATTGACAACTGGTCCGACATTGACGAGAATGGAACGTGGGAGGCCTCGTTCCCCGACGGGCACGTGAACTACATCACCATCAGCGGCAGCGACGGCATTTACTTCAACTGGAGCGCAAGCCCCAACCCCATCGGCGCGGTGATTGTCAAGGGCAGCAACAAGGCCAACGTCTTCTACTACAACCCGCAGGCGTACTCGGACACCGGGTTGTACGCTCCGATCAACCCGAAGAACAACAAACCGTACGCGGTCAGCCACGCGACGTTCTGCTGGAATCCGGTGTCGCAGGTCTGCCAGTACGAGACCGCCTGGGCAGAGGGCACGCGCTACGTGCCCAAGGGCAACTGGGCGATGTACGTCCCCTATGACGGCACGGCCAAGACCGTGAACCTGATGGCCGGCCAAACCTACGTGGCCGGCACCGTGGCCTTCTCCGACCCGACGGACGGCGAAATCACCATCACCATCACCCTCACCGGCGGGTGGAGCCTGCAGAGCGTTCCGGAGCCCGTGAAGATCCAGGGCTACGACACGGCACCATCGGGCAACCCGGCGCCCGGCCTGTTCACGACGTACAAGGGCACGGAGACCACGGTTACCGTTCCGGTCTACAACTTCTACGGCGTGCATCTGGACGTGATGCTCTGCCAGTAACGTGGCGGGGACGGCGTGCCGCATGGCGTGGCTGTGCCGTTCCGCCCGACTGACAAGATAGCGGCGCTCCCTCCCGCGGCTTCTCCGGCTGCGGGAGGGAGACCGGAAGCAGCGGCCGCAGCGCAGCCGATGGCGGGCGGCGTCTGCAGGCCCCAGAGTGCAGCTCTCCCCCGTTCAGGAAGGGAGGTGAGAGCCGCGTTACCGATGCTGAGCAATGTAGTGCGGGGGCTGCCGGCGGCCCAGGGGTGCCCGCGCGGCGTGCTAGCCGGCCCGTGCGCGGTGCGCCTCCTGACCCGAGACGCAGCATAGCTGCTGCATCGCTTCCCAATACGCCCCGGTAGGGTTCGTGCCTCCGTCCAGGTTGTCTTCTCGCACAACGATTGATTGTGAAGGATTCCATCTTTTTTCCCATGCGCAAGGAGAGATGAACGTGGACAGGAACAAACGCAAAATAAGACTCGGTTTGTCGCTGGCGGTGGTGATGGTGTTGGTTATCGCCTCGCTGGCGCTGGCGGACAACACGGTGCCCGATGGCGATGGCGCAACGCCGATTGCTGCGAATCCCCTCAACCTCGGCGACGTATGCTTCGGCAGCACAGTTGAGGACGACGTGCTTATCGCGATCAGCCGGAATGGGACCTACGGCAGCACCAACGTCTTCGCCAAGGGGACAACGGTAACCCTCTCGGTGCAAAGCGTCTCAGGCGCCGGGCTGAGTGCAAGCATGACGTCAACCACCATCACGCTACCGAGCAACTGGGACGTGGTACCTAACAACACGATGAGTGATGAGGTCACGTCTCACGTAACCTTTACGCCAACGGCACCTGGCCCCTTCATGGGCACCATCGTGTACCGCGCCACTGGCACGAGTTCAAAAGATGGGTCAACGCTGACTCGGGACGGCACGCTTAGCGTTACCGCGAACGTGGTCGTCTGCGACACCACGCCGCCGGTGATCATCCCCAACGTGAGCGGCACGCTGGGCAACAACGGCTGGTACGTCAGCGACGTGGCATTGACCTGGACCGTTACGGACCCAGAATCGGGCATCGCCTCGTCCAGCGGGTGCGGCGCAACCTCGGTTACCGCCGACACGTCGGGCACAACCTTCACCTGCTCGGCGACCAACGGGGTGGGCTTGTCCAACTCGGTGTCGGTAACCATCAAACGCGACGCCACGCCGCCGACGATCACGGGTTCGCGCTCGCCTGGGCCGAACGCCTACGGGTGGAACAACACGGACGTGACGGTGTCGTTCACGTGCAGCGACGGCCTGTCGGGGGTGGACGTGTGCCCTGCTGACGTGGTGCTCTCGGGCGAGGGCGCCGGGCAGTGGGCGACGGGCACGGCCACGGACAAGGCGGGCAATAGCGCCTCGGCCACGGTTAGCGACATCAACATAGACAAGACGCCGCCCGTCCTCACCATCGTCGTGCCTGAGCCTTACGACGTGAAGCCCCTGGGCACTGCCTTCAACTTCTCGGCAACGGACGCCCTGAGCGGCATTGTGGTCGTCAAGGCCACCCTGACATCCTACGGCGCATCCTGGGATGTTGACTCGGGCTACGTGCCCGGAGTCGGGGTGTACAACGTGGTCGTCTGGGCGACCGACAAGGCGGGCAATAAGACCATGAGCGACCCGCGCACGCTTGTCATCTACGACCCCAGCGCGGGCTTCGTAACCGGCGGCGGGTGGATCTGGTCGCCCAAGGGAGCCTACGCGCCCGATCCGAACCTGGAAGGCAAGGCGACCTTCGGCTTCGTGGCCAAGTACCAGAAGGGCGCGAAGGTGCCGACGGGCCAGACCGAGTTCCAGTTCAAGGCCGGCAACCTGAACTTCCACAGTTCGTCCTATGAGTGGCTGGTCGTGGCGGGCGCCAAGGCCCAGTTCAAGGGCGTCGGCACCATCAACGGCGCCGGCGAGTACGGCTTCCTGCTGACCGCCATTGACGGCCAGATCAACGGCGGCGGTGGAGTGGACAAGTTCCGGATCAAGATCTGGGACAAGGCGACGAGCAGCGTCGTTTACGACAACCAGATGGGCAAGGATGAGTATGGCGACTTCGCCACCGAACTCGGCGGCGGCAGCATCGTCATCCACACCGGCAAGTAGCCGGTCGCGGTAAGGACTCAAGGCAGGGGCGGGCAATGGCTCGCCCCTGCCGGCTCAGCAGGGGCAGCGCCCGGGCCGGCCTCTCCGGTTCGGGCCTGCGACGAGATGGGAAGGGGGTGATCGCGCAAGCCAATGCAACGTGCGGTCATATTCGCGTGCCCCGTCATTCGGGCGTTCAACCGGAGGAGACAACCCATGAGGCGAGTGTTCGCGATTTTGCTGCTTCTGGCGATTCTGGCGATGGCGGTACCGGCCGCCGCGCAGGACGGCGTCGCGCGCTTGGAGCCCCTTGTGCCCCCGCCGACGGCCGACACAGGCGAGATGATAGACGAGACGCCGGCGCTCTGGTTCGTGGAACTGGCAAGCCCGCCCGCGGCCGACGGCACCCCACTCCAGGTGCTCAAGAACGAGAAGGCCGCGTTCCGGGCTGCGGCGAAGGCTGCCGGGCTGACGTACACCGAGCGCTACGCCTTTGACGTGCTGTGGAACGGCCTTTCCATCCAGATCGCCCCGCGCGAACTGGCGAAGTTGAGCCGCATCCCGGGCGTGAAGGCCATCTACCCGGTGAAGACCATTTCGCTGCCCCCGACCACTCCGTCGGACCCCGCGCTGTTTACCGCGCTGGCGATGACGGGCGCCGACGTGGTGCAGAGCGAACTGGGGTACACGGGCGCGGGCGTCAAGGTGGCAGTGATGGACACCGGCATTGACTACGACCACCCCGCCCTGGGCGGATGCTTTGGCCCGGGCTGCCGCGTGGCCTACGGGTATGACTTCGTGGGCGATGCCTACAACGCCGACCCGACCTCGGCGTTCTACAACCCGATTCCATCGCCCGACCCCTATCCCGATGACTGCAACGGCCACGGCACCCACGTGGCGGGCATCATCGGCGCGAACGGCACGGTGAAGGGCGTAGCGCCCAACGTGACGTTTGGCGCCTACCGCGTGTTCGGCTGCGAAGGCTCCACGACGGCCGACGTCATGATCGCGGCCATGGAGCGCGCGCTGGCCGACGGGATGCAGGTCCTGAACATGAGCATCGGCTCCGCGTATCAGTGGCCGCAGTACCCGACGGCCATGGCGTCCAACCGCCTGGTCAACAAGGGCATGGTCGTGGTGGCGTCCATCGGCAACAACGGCGCCAACGGGCTATACTCCGCGGGCGCTCCCGGCGTGGGCGAAAAGGTTATCGGCGTCGCGTCGTTTGATAACACGATGGTAACCCTGGGCGTCTTCACCATCTCGCCCGACGGCTACAAGATCGGCTATGCTCCGGCCACAGGCGCGCCGCTGCCGCCCACCTCGGGCACGTATCCCATGGCGCGCACCGGCACGCCGACCACGCCCAACGACGCATGCAGCCCGTTGCCCCCGGGCAGCCTGACGGGCAAGGTGGCGCTGATTCGCCGCGGCACGTGCACGTTCTACACCAAGGCGTACAATGCCCAGCAGGCGGGCGCGGTTGGCGTGGTGCTGTACAACAACACGGCCGGCCGCTTCTCGCCGACCGTAGCAGGCACGCCGCCCATCGCCATCCCGGTCGTGGCCATCTCGGACACGGAGGGGGTGCTGATCAACAACCGCCTGGCCGCCGGCCCCGTTTACATGACCTGGACGGATGAGGTCGGCTCGTTCCCGAACCCGACAGGCGGGCTGATTTCGTCGTTCAGTTCCTATGGCCTGTCGCCAGACCTGGCGCTGAAGCCGGACCTGGGCGCGCCGGGTGGCAGCATCTACTCCACCTACCCGCTGGAGAAGGGCGGCTACGCCACACTGAGCGGCACGTCCATGTCGTCGCCGCACGTGGCGGGCGCGGTAGCGCTGCTGCTGGAGGCCAAGCCCCAAACGCCATCCCAGGCGGTGCGCGGCATCCTGCAGAACAGCGCCGAGCCGAAGCCGTGGTGGGGCAACCCGGGACTGGGGTTCCTGGACAACGTCCACCGCCAGGGCGCGGGCATGCTGGCCATTGACGATGCCATCCTGGCCACGACGAAGATCACGCCGGCGAAGATCGCGGCGGGAGAGAGCGAGGCCGGCCCCTACGTCCAGACGCTGACGCTGGAGAACAAGGGCGCTTCGGACGTTACCTACAGCCTGTCCTACGTGAATGCGCTGTCCACCGGGCCCAACACCTTCTCGCCCGCCTTCTACACCTCTAACGCGAGCGTCGCATTCAGCGCGCCGACCGTTACCGTCCCCGCGGGTGGCTACGCCAGCGTAACCGCTACCATCAACCCGGCCACCGCACCCGTGGGCGGCCTGTACGGCGGCTACATCGTCTTCACGCCGCAGGGCGGCGGGCAGGTGTACCGCGTGCCGTTTGCGGGGTACATCGGCGACTACCAGGCGAAGCAGGTGCTGGTGCCCACGACGTACGGGTTCCCGTGGCTGGCCGTCCTGTACGGCGGCTCCTACTACAAAGTTACCGGTCCCGCCGACTGGACGTTCACGATGCAGGGCGGGGACATCCCGTACTTCCTGGTGCACCTGGATCACCAGGCGCGGCTGCTCCGCATTGAAATCTTCAGCGAGAAGGGCAAGGCCTGGCACCGCGCGTACAACGAGGAGTACCTGCCTCGCAACAGTGGGGCCACGTCCTTCTTCGCCTTCCCGTTTGACGGCACGACGGTCGCAGGCACCCGGACCTACACCGTGCCCGACGGAACGTACTACGCCGTCATCTCGGTGCTAAAGGCGAACGGCGATGCCAGCAACCCGGCTCACTGGGAGACCTGGACTTCGCCGCTGTTTGTGATTGATCGCCCGTAGTCCGCATCAGCCGGCCTCCTGGGGGTTCCAGACCTCCAGGAGGCCGCATGGGATGGACCTGCGTTGACAGTCATGAGGGTATTCTGAGGAGCGCGCGAGCGAGCGAGGGACGCACCGGCAACGTATGAGCGACTGGCTTTCAATTGACGTTCTGCGCGAACGCGCTGCCCAGCGGGCGCGTGAGGCGCACGCCAGGGCCGCGTTGGCCAAGGCCACGCGCGCGCTGTGGACGTTGCGGTTCAAGCGGGCCATTCTCCACGCGCAGGAGGCCCTGGAACTGGACCCGGGGAATGCCTCGGCCCCGCGCATCCTGCGGGCTTCTCGGATTTTGCTGCGGGCGCGAACCATCGCGTCCCTCGGCATTGTCCTCGGCGTGGTGGCGCTGGTCGGCGCGTCCGGTGGCCTGCGGTTCGCCGGCGTGCCCGGTTCGGGGGCCATCCCCGCATCCCCGACGGCGACGGCCACGCCTGAGGCCGTCATCACTAGTCCCACACCCTCGCCCACGCCTTCCGCCACAGATACGCCCGTCCCCACGGAGACGCCAACGCCCACAGGGACGGCGCCGACCGGCACGCCCAGCGGGACGCCAACCCCGACGGCGACGGCGACCCCGAGCGCCACGCCCACGCCGACCCGCAGACCGACTGCGACTCCGTCGGCGACCCCGACCCGGACGCCTACCGCCGCACCCAGCCCGACGCTGCCCCCGTGGTCGCCCGGCCCCACCGACACGCCTCGCCCGCCGGCGCCCACCAGCACGTGGACTCCCGCATGGCCGACGTCAACCCCCACCCGCACGGCCCCGCCGCCCACGCCCACCCATACGTGGACGCCGCCGGCCCCCACCGCCACGCCGACAAGGACGCGCACGCCGACGCGCCCAACCGCCACACCGGTTCCTCCTACGCCCACGCCGACCCCCATGCCGACGCCGGCCACGAAGGTGATCTCCGCGGGCGGGCTGGATTCCCACGCCTGCGACCCCACTGCGTGGTACTTCGCCATCACGTCCATCGCCGGCCCGCAGTTGGCGCCCGGCTTCATCAACGTGCGGTGGGCCAACGGAGACCAGAGGTCGCTGGGCCTCCTCTCCTTTAGCGGGGGCGTTGCGACATACGCCACCACCGCCAATCTTGACTCGCGGGTGGAGTTCGCGACGGCGACCATCTACGCGGAGTGGAGCGGGGACTTCAGCCTCACGCGCGGGCCGTGTCTCACGACGACTTCAGCGGACAAGGGGGACGTCCTTCGCGCCCCTTGAGTTGTGCTGCCGGCCCAACGATCCGCCCTCAAGCGCCCGGAAAAAGTTTGAATTTGGTTAGAAAGTTGTTTTTTCGGTCAAAATCTATTGACATTGGCGGGTGGGTGGGTAATCTGTATATAGGAGCGTTGGTTTCGTGTTCGGGCATGTGCATCTACCCCCCAGATGCGCGTGGTTCCCGGTGTTTGACATGAGGGCGTTGCGGCTGGGTGACAAAGGTAGGAGGGGGAAGCGCCGAAGTCACTCTCGCCGGTACTACTGCGGGCGGCTCCGACACTTCAGCCACCCAGCCGCACCCTGTGTCCCAGAAGAGAGGAGATGCAAGATGGTTAGCACGAAACGCAGGTGGGTTCTCGGTTCATTAATTGTCTCGGTCTTGATTATCTTATTGGCGCTGCAGGCCTCGGCAGGATACACCCCCTACAGCGGCACTGTCTTGGACGGCAACATGCCGCTCTCCGACCTCCAGGAACCGGCCGGAGTACAGCCGCACGAGCCGGATCCCGGTGCAATCTGGACGACGCTGGAAGCCTGCAACAAAGCGGACGCCCAGAACGTCAACCAGTATTTCATCGGCGACCCGATATACGTTCGCGGAAACGGCATGGGGCCTAACGAGACCCTGCCGTGGGCCATCACCGGCACGCCAGGCTCATGCGACCCCAATGTGGTGGTTGCGTCTGGTTTTGTGACGGCCGATGCGAACGGCGATTTCTGCTTCCAGATGCCGGGGGGCGCGTATGTCGTCAACATAGACGACTGCGGGGTGTACAAGTACAACGTTGGCCGGAAGAACGACAACTACTCCGTGAAGGGGGCCACGTTCCGGCTTGACCTCACGAAGACCGGCCCCGCAAGCGTCTGCTACAGCGACTCCAGCCAGCAGGTAACCTACACCTACGTGGTTACCAACAACAGTTCGTCCACGATCACCCTCTACAACGTGATGATCAATGACGACCTGGCTGGCCCGATCAACACAGGCGACACCGACCTCGCGCCGGGCGCGTCTGCCACCTTCACGAAGACCTACACCATCCCCGGCGGCACCACGGCACCGGTGATCAACCGCGCGACGGCCACGGCCAACACGCGGAATGACAACTCCGGGGTCGTGATCACCAGCGGCCAGGCGACCTGGACGATCAACATCATCAGGCCGGGTCTGGCGTTGTCCAAGACCGGACCCGCACAGGCAACCGTGGGCCAGACCATCACGTACAGTTTCCGCGTAACGAACACCGGAAACGCGCCGCTGTCTGGGGTTACGGTTACCGATGCGCTGCTGGGCCTGTCGTACTCCGTGGGTTCCCTGCCGGTGGGCGGGTCCGCCAGTTTCACGCATGACTACACGGTGAAGGTGTCGGATCCGGATCCCCTCGTCAACACGGCGACGGCGACCGGCAACGCCAGCGGTTGCCCGGCCTCGGCCACGGCGCAGTGGAGCGTTCGGGTCAATCGGTGCACGCTGGAAGTAACGATTGCTCCGACCAGTGCCGAACTGAACTGCAACAACAATCACTCGGTACTGCTAACCGCTACGCCGACCGGCGCGCACGGCGCGGTAACGTACCAGTGGTACAAGAACGGGACGGCGATCACGGGAGCGACGAACAGCACGTACAACGCGACATCCGCCGGTGAGTACTGGGTGATTGCGACGGACACCGGCGTACCGGACTGCACGGACGAGTCCAATCACGCGGTGGTGACGTATGTGCCGAACCCGGATGTGAGCGTAACGCCGACGAGCGGGGAGTTGAACTGCAACGTGGCGTCGGTGCTGCTGAC